>DAORIW010000001.1:0-90439 GCA_035438725.1 bacterium
AGACACAATTATTTGGCGATTATGTAGGACGACTAGCTGCTTATTTGAGTAATGTACCTGTAATTATTTCTGTCGAGCAGAATGTAAATGTCGGGGAGGCATGGCATGTCTATTTAGTTAATCGTCTGACTACGGGTCTATTAACTCGTCATATTGCTATTTCAAAAGCGATTCAAGAATTTATCATCAAACGTTATCATTCTCGGCCTGAAAAAACAGAGGTTATTTATAGCGGTGTCAATGTTAACAAATTCTTAATCGCCGAGGGTAGTAATAAAAAAAATAATTCTTCTCCCTTTGTTTTTGGAGCGATTGGTCGTTTAGCACCTCAGAAAGGTTTTGCTGTCTTAATAAAAGCCTTACAAAAAATAAAATCTACAAATTATACTTGTCTTATTGCCGGTGAAGGTCCGTTACGTAAAGATCTTCAAGAGCAGATTGATGAAGCAAAATTAACAGATCGAGTTAAATTAATTGGTATTCAAACAGATGTTAAAGCATTTTTAGGAAGCTTGGATTTTTTTGTTATGCCTTCAATCTGGGAGGGGCTAGGGTTAGTTGCCCTTGAAGCCGGATTAGCTGCTTTACCGGTGATTGCTTCTAATGTCGATGGCCTTAGAGAAATTATTGATGAGACAACGGGCTTACTCATACCGGCTAATAATCCGGAAGTGTTAGCGGCTTCAATTGCTTTTTGTTTAGACCCTCAAAATAACTTAAAACTAAAAACATTAGGACAAACTTTGCAAAAGAAAGTGTTGGATAATTTTTCGCTTGAGGCCAGTATTCGTGGATATGATAGGCTTTATCAAAAGTTGCTTTTAGAGAAACATGTTACTCTATATGACTAAAAAAAATAAAGTTTTTTATTTATTACCATGTTTAAGCGTTGGTGGCGCTGAACGAATTGCTCTTAGTCTAGTGACTGGTTTTACTGATCTTTCCTATGAAACTAGACTACTTTGTTTGAAGCCAACTCGACCCTCTGCTTTATTTCTTGAAGAGACGTTGGCTAACAGAGGAATTAAATTAGTTATTCTTGGAAAAAATAAACGATTTGATATCAAGGCCTGGTATCGGTTATATCAATTACTTCGTACAGAAAAACCAGATATATTACATACTCAATTATTCAGTGCTGATATCTGTGGACGAGTTATTGGTAGACTAGCTGGTATTAAAAATATTGTTTCAACTATTCAAAATTTAAATCATGAAGAAGGTCAAGGGCGTCGTAGTATTCGATTGCTTACTCGAAGTTTAAGTAAAGCGGTAGTCGCTGTTTCTCAAACTGTTAAAAATCATACTATTATCTGGGAGGCACCTCCTAAAAAAAGATTAACAGTTGTTTATAATGGAATTGATACCGAAAGATTTAAGCTAAAATCAAATAGCCAAGATACTTCTTTAGTGATTGGAGCTATTGGTCGATTAACTTCTCAAAAGGGTTTTGACCGTCTTATTAAGGCTCTTCAGCTCGTTACTTTTCCCTATCATTGCTACATTGTTGGGGAGGGGGAGGAAGCCGGAGCCTTGCAAGCTTTGATTAATAAATTAGGCTTAGGCAATAAAATCACCTTAACAGGAGGAAATTCTGATATTCCTTTGTTACTTTCTAAGATAGATATATTTGTTTTATCTTCTCGTTGGGAAGGTTTACCGTTAGTATTACTAGAGGCCGGAGCCGTCGGTCTACCGTCAATAGTTTCTAATGCTCCTTCAAACCTGGAAGTAGTGGAAGACGGAAAAACTGGACTTATTTTTGAAACAGAGGAGGAGCTTAAAGACTGTTTAGTTCAGCTTTATAAAGATCCTATGCTGAGACAGAAATTAGGCTTAGCCTTACATGATCAAGTGTTATTAACATTTTCAGCGGCCGCTATGGTAAAAAATTATAATCATTTATATATAGATATATTAGCCAATAATAGTATTAAACCCTTGTATGAAAATTCTAATCGTCAATAAGTTTTATTATTTAAGGGGAGGAGCTGAGCAATACGTTTTGACAATGGAGGCAAAACTTAAGGAAGAGGGCCATGAAGTAGCAATTTTTTCAATGCATCATCCTAAAAATTTATCTACTCCCTGGAGTAAGTATTTTGTATCGCGAGTAAGTTTTAATGAAGGAAATCTTTGGAATCGCTTGAAAGGAGCCGGTCGAACTATATATAGTTTTGAAGCTCGAAGAAAGTTTAAAAAAATCATAAAAGATTTCAAACCTGACGTGATTCATTACCATAATATTTACCATCAGTTGTCGCCTTCAATCCTATCGGTTGCTCGAAAATATAACATTCCTTCAGTAATGCATCTTCATGATTATAAATTAATTAGTGCCAATTATAGTTTATTTAGTCGAGGAAAAATTAATTATAATGGTGTCGCTCCTCGTTATTATCGTTGTTTTCTAGATAAAAGTTTTCAGAATTCATACGCAAAAAGTTTGATTGTGACTTTAGAAATGTATCTTCATCACACCATTTTAAAGTCTTATGAAAAAAATATTAATCTCTACTTAACGCCGAGTAACTTTATGAAAGATATCTGTGTTACGTTTGGCGTTCCTGAAAAAAAAATAACTGCTCTTTATAGTTTTACTCCTTTTAAACTAACTCCTTCAACAGAATCACTTAGTAATTTTATTTTGTACTTTGGTCGATTATCGGAAGAGAAAGGAGTGGATGTATTGTTAGAAGCCATAGCAGCTTCAGATAATAAGCCAACTTTAAAAATTATTGGTCGAGGACCAAAAGAAACAGAATTAAAGGAACTAGCAAATAGTCTTAAATTAGACCACGTAGAGTTTTTGGGACATCTGGAGGCTGAAGATCTAAGATTGACGATTGAAAGAGCCGTAGCGATTGTTATTCCTTCTATTTGGCTAGAAAATATGCCGTCTACTTTACTAGAGGCACTTACCTTAGGAAAAGTAGTTATTGCTTCAAAAATTGGTGGTCTTGATGAACTTATTAAAGATCAGGTGAATGGACTCTTATTTCCTTTGGGGGATAGTCAGGCTTTAGCAGCAATATTAGATAATTTATCAAAAATAAATATTAATTTAATTAGTCTTGAGGCCAAAAAAAGTGTCGAGACTTTCACGATTGATCGTCATTATAAAGAATTAATGACAATATATAAAGATATCAAGGTAAAGTAAAACATAATAAATGGAGGCTTAGAACTATCTTAAAGGTAGTTTTTTGCTAATATTAGCTAAATTTACTCGTATAAGGATAAATACCCCAAGCTATTGACTTTTTTTTAAGTATGTGGTAAAATTTTAAATTAAAACTATTATAATCTATGGGCCGAAATGCCTAGAAAACCAGTTAATATTATGAAAAAGACAACAAAAAAATTTATAACCACGTTTGTAGTGGTATTAATTATCTCAGTGATGCTCGTTCCTTTTCCAGGAGCAGAAACTCGTTTGCGATCTTACTACTCTGGAGACGTTATTGAATATAATGGTTACGTTGTTGTTGCAACAACTAATAGCGGAGCTTTGGAGTTATTTAAATGGCGAGAAGGTGAAAATTTTACTAAAATAGCTTCCCTTAAGTCAGTTAATGAGCGTTTTGCTACTTTTACTGATTATTACAGCACCGTCTTACATGTTGAAGATGGAGATTTGTTTGTGTATGCCGTTGACGGTCAACAAATTCATAAATATGCCGTGGAAGATTTAAAACGAGTTAAATTGATTAATAAGGCTCAAGATGCCATGTGGGATTGGTTTGGAAGTTTAACTATCGTGGATGATCGTGTAGCTTCTACTGGTTCAAAGGGTATCAAAATTTGGAACCGAGATTTACAGGTAATCGATAGCTATCAGATTCCTTTGACCGCCGATAACTCTTTCAATGTAACAACTGCTGGTAGTAAAAAGTATTTATTCAATGTAGCTGACAGCAAGGTAAGTATCCTAGATCGGGAAAATAGAAGTTCTGTTCGTACAGTACCGATTCAATTTAATTGGAATAGCCAATGGTATAAGCGGTCAATTTATAATGATAAAAATGATGACGCTATTTATGTTGTCGATGACGAAGCTCTTCGGAAAATTAATCTTAGAGGCGAAATTATTAAAAGTTTCGATCATACCGGTACCACTGGTTTCGATGTAATTCCTTCTACCGATGGAAAAAATATATATTTTTCTGACGGAATTGGCATGGTAACTCTTCGTAAGTCTGATTTAAAAGTTATGGATTATGTCTATAGCTATACCTTAACTCCTAATGGCGGTTGGACTATGGGTATTAAAAGCGTTATGACTCCAAAGGGAGAACGAATTGTTGTCTTTAATAGTAATGGTATTGTTATACTAAATTCCGCTTTAAATCTTGTTAAAAATGGTAATTCTCTTACTATTATTCAACCGACTGTAGAAGATAATTCACCTATTATTAATGAACCGTTATATCTAAAAGTTGATAAGAATCGCGTATCTCGTAATGGTGAAGTTGTTTTACACGGAGGAGGCTTTGCTGTTGATGAAGATCTAGAGATTTCATTAGGTAACGACAAGATAATGACTGTAGTGGCTGATGACGAAGGAAAGTTTATTCAAGTAATTACAGTTGCTGCTAATGCACCAGCCAGAAAAGATTTGAAAGTAAAGGGCTTAACTAGTCACCTTACATACAGCTTGGGATTGCAAATTGAATAAAAGTTAATTAAGTATTCATAACCTATGAAAATAGCTTTCATTGGACAAAAGGGGATTCCCGCTATTAGTGGTGGGGTAGAACGGCACGTCGAAGATTTGGCGGTACGTCTTGCTGCCCAAGGACATGAAGTTATTGCTTATACTCGGCCTCATTATACCGACCCGTTATTAACAGAATACAAAGGTGTTCGCTTGATTAGTTTACCAAGTATAGCCACTAAATCTTTAGATGCTATTTCTCATACATTCTTAGCTTGTTTCGATATTATTCGTCTGCAGGTTGATATTATTCACTTTCACTCGATTGGACCATCTTCTCTTATTTGGTTAGCAAAATTATTAAATCCTCGGGTAAAGATAATTTCTACTTTTCATAGCCGCGATTATTTTCAGGAGAAATGGGGACTAGGCGCCCGTCTATATTTAAAATTTGGTGAATGGATGGCTTGTCGAGCTGCTGATACTACAATTGCGATTTCTAAATCATTGGCAAATAGTGCCGAGGCTGACTACGGCCGAAAAGTTGAATATGTTCCTAATGGTGTCGCTGAAGTTAGTCTAAAGGCAGCTGACAAAATTAATAAGTGGGGCTTGGTAAAAGATAATTATATTTTGACGGTTGCTCGACTTATTCCTAATAAGAGTATTCATCACCTGATTGAAGCTTATAAACAATTAGCCACTGATAAAAAATTAGTAATTGTCGGAGGAAGCGCTTTCACTGAAACATACGAAACTTATCTAAAAGAACTAGCCGCTGATAATCCAGATATTATTTTTACCGACAGTCAGTCGGGAGATATATTAGCTGAGCTGTATTCAAATACCTGCTTGTTTGTTCAATGCTCAGAATTAGAAGGCTTATCAATTGCTTTACTTGAAGCCATGGCTTATGGTAAAGGAATTCTAGTAAGTGACATCCCAGAGAATATTGAAGCTATAAGTAATACCGGAAAAACTTTTAAAGTTAAGAATACTGAAGATCTGCTTAAACAATTACAGTGGTGCTTAGAAGAAAAAGAAGTTATGTCTAATCTGGGCAGAGCTGCTCAAGAACGAGCTTTAACTACTTATAATTGGGATTTAATTGTTAAAGAAACGGAAAATATTTACATAGCTTTATTGGCAGAGAAATATACTAGTAGAAATACTAAGTTGTTAGCCATTTCACGATTTTGGACATTAATTTAAGTTTATTTTCTGTTTCGTATGAAAACATACGGAACAGTCTAATAGACTGAAAAATAGAAGTCTAGTGTAATTTTAAAATTAAATAATTCAAAAAATAAATGCCTCAAAAATGAGGCGAGGAGAAAAAAATGAAAAAGATCATATTTGTAGTTTTATTATGTGTAGTTTCAATGGTTGGCTGTAACTTTGATCCACCGACCAGCCCGACAATCGAAACACCAATAGGACCGGGTGGTACTGATTCCACGTATATAGCTCGACTTGGAGTTAACACAGACGAGGGATTAATTTTTCCCGATAGCACAGCTATTGTTGCCGTAAAAAAAAATGTCGCAACAGTGTTTTCCGGAAACCAAAGTTCTCAAATTGGTTCTATTAATTTTGTTAATTTATGTATGGGCCAAGACTCTTGTGTAAACGCAATTGAAGGTTATAGGATTTTTACTAATGTCGGTGATACATTTTTGGTTTCAATTTATATCGAATGGAGTAGCGGACATACTTCCTATAGATCATTTCGTATTTATATCGTTAATTCTCATGATCCAGGCGGCGACGGTGATCTTAGCTTGAAATCTCAGGCCTTATACAACAATGGTATGAGAGTATATGAAATATATGCTCCTACCGATAGAGTTGAGGGAAGTTTGCAAGCTCCTTATTATCTTGGACCACCAAGCTGGAATTTAAAAAAAATTACTAAAACTGGACCTGGTGTTTTCATTATTCCGGATACATGCTATGATGGAAAATTTTTCCAATTTAATTACATGGGAGATTCCACACTGTCTAATAATAACTGGTCTAATCCTGAAGGTTCTCGATACTTCATTGGTGATTATTTATATGGACCGGTTTTCTATGGGGGGAATATGTATGTCCGAGGAACTGAACCAGTATATGAATTGGAAGGAATAGGCGATTCAATTTTTAGAGTTTTCTCTCGGAATGACTCAGTTTGTTTTAGATTCGATAATATTTTTATACCGGGAATTACTAGAAACCTTAACAGCAGGCCACAATGGCAATATAAAATTGGCAATGGAAACTGGTCAAGCAAGAAGAACCAAGTTTTACAAGGTTCTTCAGGTTGGGGAGGAGGCGGAATCAAAATTGCCTCATTGGATACTACTTACTTAATTCACCTGAAGTTTAGTCAGGGAAGTGTTTTAGCAGATATGAGAAATTGTTTTGCTTATGATCCAAATAATAACTGGTTAACAATTGCTTTTATTGGAGGAGATACGCAGGGATATATATGTGCTCTTTCCTATAAAAATCAAAGTGGATCAATAATGTCTTACCTAAAAAATGGAGAAGACTTAAAGGATCTACCAAAGCTATATCCGCAATCGATTTTATGTAAAGTAAAATAAAATGTTAAACTATAAACCCTTCAAACCACTACCCATCGTTTTGGTTTGAAGGGTGTTTTTTATCCAGTAATATGTTAGGATAGTTAGTAATTATGAAAATAATAAAGTTTTGGCAATGGCCTAATGGACTACTGTGGAAAATAATTCTACCAAGAATGCACAAGTCCCGGCAAAAACGTTACGCCCTATTTATTAAGACCCTTAATCCTCAAAAAAGCGATAAGATTCTTGATGTCGGAGTAGGGGAAGGGTTTGAAACAGCCTTAAACTTTTTAGAAGAATGGTATCCCTATTCAAGAAATATTACGGCCTTAGGTTTAGAAGATCTACCCTCATTTAAGAAAAAATATCCTTCTATTCAGTATATAAAAGGAGATGGTAGAAAGCTACCGTTTAAAAATAAGTCTTTTGATATATATTTTTCAAACGCGGTTTTGGAACATGTCGGATATTTTGAACAACAAAAGAAATTTATTAAAGAAGCTTGTCGAGTTGCTCCCAAGGTTTTTATATCGACTCCCAATCGTTGGTTTCCAATTGATTTACATACGTTAATTCCCTTAGCCCATTTTTTCCCTGAGAAGATTCGCAGTTGTATTTATCACTTTTTTGGAAAGCATTTTTATGCTCTAGAAGAACATTTACGATTAACTCATGTAGGAGAAATAAAGAAAATGCTTCCTAAAAACGTTAAACTAAAAGTCTATCCCCAGAAGTTTTTAGGAATGACCATTAATCTTAACCTCGTTATTACTCGAAAATAGTATGCAACTACAGATCAATACCTCCGAAGCTCATGTAATTGAAATTGCACTTCTTAAAGAGAGGGTTTGTATAGCTAAGCTGACAACTAAAGTAGCTCGTCCGGAAGCTGAAAAACTTCTACCGTTAGTTGAAAAGTTATTACGAAATAAGCAGGTAAGTTTAACCGAAATACAGTCAATTACGGTCGAGAATCGTGGGGAAGGATTTACTAACTTGCGTTTAGGAATTGCTATTGCCAATACCTTGGCCTTTGCTTTGAATGTACCGTTATTTTCGGGTGCTAAACAGGTCGCTTTGAAGGATGGTTTAGCCGTAGTCGCTCCTCATTACAATCGTCCGCCAAACATCACCCTAAAAAAGAAAAAATCGTAGATCGGATGTAATATATTTATTTCAATTTGTAAACCGCCTGTGCATAACTAGCGGTTTATTTTATTTTAGGAAAATTTTTTATCTAATCATAGAACAAATAGCAATTCCCTGTAGTAATCGGATTGACCTTACCCAAAAAATGGTGTATAATTACATTAACAAGGTGAAAAGTGGGGAAATGTGGATAAGTTGTTACTAACCTCTGCCACCGCTCCTCGAAAAAAGCTTTTATGTTCATAGGAGAATACAGCCATACCATTGATGATAAAGGGAGAGTAGCCGTTCCGGCTAAGTTTCGTCAGCTCTTACGCGGCGGAGCAGTCGTGACGCGCGGTTTGGATAACTGTTTAGTGGTGTATCCAAAAAAAGAATGGGGAAAGTTGGCTGATAAAATTGCCGCCCTGCCTTTTAACAAGGCTAACGATCGTAGTTTGGCCCGTTTTATTTTAGCGGGGGCGATGGACGTTGATTTTGACGGACAGGGTAGAGTAACCCTGCCTGAATATCTGAGAGATTTTGCAAAACTGACCAAGAAAGCCATTGTGGCAGGTTTGTATAATCGCTTAGAAATTTGGAATGAAGATTCTTGGAATAAGTTTAAGGCTGATACGGAGAAACAAAGTAATCAGATTGCCGAAGCACTAGGCGAGATTAATTAGTGACTAGATTCCCGCTTACGCGGGGATGACAAATAAATGTACCATCACATCCCAGTACTGCTTTCAGAAGTTCTGAAGTTTCTTGATCCAAAACCTGGTGATCGGATTATTGACGCTACGCTTGGAGGAGGTGGATATACTTTCGCCATTGCCGAAAAAGTAGGCCAAACCGGAAAAGTTGTTGCTCTTGATATGGATGAGATGGCCCTTGAAAATGCCAAATTAAAAATTGCCGGTGGTAACATCGGCAACATAGCTTTAAACCATGCAAATTTTAAAGATATTTCAAATGTCGCTCAAGAAGCATATGGGACGTCGCCTGATGTGGCTGGGGTTGTCTTTGATTTGGGGCTATCATCAGCTCAACTCGAAGATCGATCTCGCGGATTTTCTTTTCAGGAAGATGTACCGTTAAGCATGGCTTTTGGTTCATTAATTTCGGCCAACAAGACCATTGAAATAGTTAATCATAGTACGATCGAAGAACTCGCGCAGATAATCGGACGTTACGGTGAGGAACGCTTCGCCCGCCCGATTGCCCGCGCGATTGTCGCCGCTCGAGAAATATCTTCAATTACCACTACCGGAGCCTTAGTCGTAGCGATTCAAAAGGGGATGCCACCGGCTAATCGTCATCAGTCGAAGATTCATTTTGCTACTCGTACCTTTCAAGCGCTACGTATTGCCACTAACGACGAATTAGCAAATTTAGAGACGGCACTGGCCTCACTTCCAAGAATTATGAAAGCGGGAGGCAGAATCGTAGTTGTTTCTTTTCATAGTTTAGAAGATCGAATAGTTAAAAACTTTTTCAAGAAAGAGAGTCGAGGTTGTATCTGTCCGCCAACCTTTCCGCTTTGTCGTTGCGGTCATGTGGCTATTCTAGAAATTCTTACTAAAAAGGTAGTTACGGCCACAAATACTGAAATTGAAAAAAACCCGCGTGCTCGTAGCGCAAAGCTTCGAGCGGCGACAATAAAAAAATAAAAATAATATGTCACACGCTGCTTTCTCTATTAACCTTCGTAAAATAAATATTGTTTTAATACTTTTGTTAGTGGTCGGGGCTGTTACTTATTTTTTTACTATTACTAATCTTTCCACTAAAGGATTTGCTTTTAAAGAGCTCAAAGAACAGTCTAATGCTCTGGCTATTGAGAAGCAGCATATGGAAAGCGAGATAACTTCTCTTGCCTCATATCAAAGTTTGGATCAACGAATCAAAAACTTGGCTTTAGTAGCCTCAAAAGATGTCGCCTATATTTCTTGGGATGATTTGGTAGTAGCTCGTAAATAACTTTATTTAACAATATTGTATGATGGTACCGAGTACTCGACGACATAAGAGTGAACAAGTGTCGTCTCACCATCCAAAAAACCGTACGACCGGAGTTGTGGCGGTTATTTTATTTTT
Organism: bacterium; assembly: GCA_035438725.1. Classification (GTDB taxonomy): domain Bacteria; phylum Patescibacteriota; class Patescibacteriia; order Patescibacteriales; family Patescibacteriaceae; genus Patescibacterium. The sequence goes on from DAORIW010000001.1 coordinate 10,456, forward strand.
ACTTAGTGGTTTAGTCCTTAAACTTTGTTATTTGCAAATTGTTCGTCATGATTATTATGTTGAAGCAGCTTCTGACCAACATGAAGTTTTACATAGTTTAGCACCGGAACGAGGAAAGATATATATTCAGGAAAATTATTGGAAGGGGACTGAACTTTATCCTATGGCAATTAACAAAGATTTTGTTACTGTCTTTGCTATTCCTAAGGATATTGAAAATCCAGCTGAAATAGCTGAAAAATTATATATATTTTTTAGAGCCGAAGAAGTAAAAAAAGAAGTAAACCTACGCCTTGAAAAAGAGCGAGAAGAACGGCTGAAAAATGAATTAGAAAAACTCAAAGATGTACCGGAAGCCGACCGCGGAAAAAAAGAGCAAGAAACGAGAGTCTATCATGATATTTTATTACATGATCCAGTTTTTCTGGATTTTGAAAATGAAAAACGAGAAGAACTTATTAAAGAGCAACATGCAATTATTGTGACTGATTTCACTACTGCTTTAAGTAAAGAAAATGATACCTATGAACCGATTGAAAAAAAAATCGAGGAAGAAAAATTAAAACAGTTTTATCTTTACATGCTTGATCGATCCGATATTACGACGGCTGATCTTGAAGCTAAAGATGGACAAGTGTATATAAAATCAGATAAAACAATCTTAACGCTTAAGGGATTTAGTTATAATGTTACCAGTTACCGATATTATCCTGAGAAAAATATTGGCGCTAATGTCTTAGGGTTTGCCAGCTATGAAAATGCTGAGCAACGAGGTAAATATGGGTTGGAAGGCTTTTTTGATGAAGATCTTTTTGGTACGTATGGAACAGTAAAATCAGAGCGAGGAGCTGGCGGTTTGGTGATTATAAATAATCGTCAATATACGAACCAAGTTGATGGCCGGAGTTTAGTCTTGACGATTGATCGTTCAGCTCAGTTCACTGCTTGCCAAAAATTAAATGAAGCCGTTGAAAAACATGGGGCAGAAGGCGGCAGTGTTATTATTGTTGATCCAAAAACAGGAGCGATTTTAGCAATGTGTTCAGCACCTGATTTTGATCCTAATGATTATCGTTTTGTAAAAGATATTAGTGTGTATAATAATCCGGCTATTTTTGATCAATATGAACCAGGTTCAGTTTTTAAGGCGATTACTATGGCGGCCGCTCTTGATCAAGATAAAGTTACCCCGGAAACTACATATGTTGATAAAGGTCAGATCATGATTAATGGTTGGCCAAAACCGATTCGAAATTCTGACTATGATACTGTTGGTGGCCATGGCGTTACATCAATGGTTGGAGTTTTGGAAAATTCACTTAATACGGGTGCAATATATGCCATGGAACAAGTGGGGGTTAAAAAATTTAGTGATTATGTCCGCGCTTTTGGGTTTGGTGAAAAAACTGGTTTAGAATTAGAAGGGGAAGGTGAAGGCAATATTTCGAATATCAATGGTAGTCGCGTTAAAGAAATTTCAGCGGCGACCGCTTCGTTTGGACAGGGAATTTCCGTTACGCCTTTACAGATGGTAATGTCGTACGCAGCAATCGCTAACGGAGGAGAATTGTTAAAACCCTATATTGTCAAAGAAATAATTAATCCGGATGGCAGTCGTGTGGTGACTGCTCCAGCACCACCACGCCGTGTTATTTCTGAACGGACTGCTTCATTATTAACTGGTATGCTGGTGAACGTAGTTGAAAATGGCCATTCAAAAGGATTAAGAACAGACGGTTATTATATTGCAGGGAAAACAGGCACGGCCCAAGTCGCGTCAGCGACGAGCAAGGGTTATAGCGGCGCCTATAATCATACCTTTGTTGGGTATGCTCCTGCGGAAAATCCAAGTTTTGTTATCTTGACAAAAATTAATAATCCTAAAGATGCACGTTTTGCCGAGTCGACCGCTGTGCCTTTAGCAAGAGATATTACTCAATTTTTACTTAACCAATGGGAAATTAAAAAGGATCGCCTCCTTGAAAATAGTAAGAAAAAGGAGTAAAGATAAGTGACTATGATAAAAGAATTATTAAAGAAGAGATTGGCGGTTTTGGCAAAAAAGATTCTACATACTTTTAAACCGGAAATTATTGGCATAACCGGCAGTGTTGGAAAAACAACCACTAAAGAAGCAATTGCGGCTGTTTTGGGATCGCGTTTTAATATGCGAGCTACTTATAAAAACTATAATAATGAGATTGGCCTGCCATTAACAATTATTGGAGTGACCTCTCCAGGAAAATCAATAAAGGGCTGGTTAGCCGTTTTTTCACATGCTAAAAAAATAATCACTGATCCAGAAAAATTGTATCCGGAAATGTTAGTGTTAGAAATGGGGGTTGATCATCCCGGCGATATGGATTATTTAACATCAATTGCTAAACCGACTCGCGCGGTTCTGACAAGACTTGGTTCAGCTCATGTCGAATTTTTTTCTTCTATTTCGGAATTGCATAATGAAAAATTAAAAATTACTAAAGCATTAACAGAGGATGGTATTTTAATTTATAACTATGAGGATGAAGAGCTTCGTAGAAAAACAGTCGGTTTACCTATTAAAACCATAAGCTATGGCTTTAGTAGTGGTGCAGACGTAAAAGTGGAAAGTGGAACAATTAATCTATTAACTGGTACTGATCGTGCTGGGGTTAGTTTTAAAATTGAGTATCAAGGTTCATCGGTACCGGTTTTTATTCCGGGTTTGATTAGCCGCCCTGGAATTTTATCAGCTTTAGCCGCCGCCGCTGTTGCTTATAGTTATGATTTTAATTCAATTGAAATTTCCAATGCTTTGAAAAATTTTCGCCCACCAGCTGGAAGAATGAATCTTTTAGCCGGAATTTCTCAAACTACGATTATTGATGACACATATAATTCTTCACCGGAAGCAGTTCAAGAAAGTCTTGAAACAATTTTTGAAATTCCCAAGAATGAATATAATCACAGTTGGATTGTTCTTGGTGATATGAAAGAATTAGGAGAGAATAGCCAAAAGGCTCATGAGGAAATGGGTCGATTAGTTTCTGAGAAAAAATTTAATTTCCTCGTAACCGTCGGGAACGAAGCCGAGGATATATCTAAAAGTGCCCTTGAAACTATGAATGAAAAAAATGTTTGGCACTTCCAGTCTTCAGTTGAAGCCGCAGATTTCTTGAGTAATAAGATTTCAGAAAAAGATATTCTGTTAGTAAAAGGTTCACAAGCTGCTCGAATGGAAAAAATTGTTAAGAGACTTATGAAAGAACCAGAAAAAGCTAATGATTTATTAGTTAGGCAGGGAGCTGATTGGAATAATTAATATATTTAATGTGATTTTATTTTTAAGATTAACCATATGTGGGAGGAAAAAAATAATAGTTTAGTAAGGGAGTTCATTTTTAAAGATTTTAAAGAAGCTTTTGCGTTTATGATAACGGTTGCTAAGATTATCGATGAAATGGATCATCACCCCGAGTGGTCTAATGTTTATAATAAAGTAAAGATCACGCTTTCTACACATGAGGCTGGAAATACCGTAACACAAAAAGATCGAGATTTAGCAGATAAGATTGATGAAGTGTATGCTCCGCTAAACATATAGAATTATCCTGACGAAACGAGTTTATTCAGGGAGATTTTCTATTTAGTATTTTTATGAAACATATTATATTACGTTGGACCATATCCTAAAAGTTATACGTTGACCTTATATAATTAACTGTTAATGTACAAAACATTGACATTTTAAGCAAAAATGATATATATTAGAATACTTGTTTTTTGAAAATTAAAGAGGTTATTGAGTAATTTACTGAATTTCTAAGATATTTAGAGATTTAGGAAATTATTCAATAACTTAAAAAGAAAGGAAAATAAAATGGTACGGGGAATAATATTAATTATTTTTAAAGTAAAAGAAGTAAAAAATGAGTTAAATGATAAAATTTATTTTACTTCATTTCCAAGATACAAAGAAACAGAAGAAGCCTGTAATATATCTGATCTTCAGTGTTTTGGAAATAGTATTGAGATCCTCAGCGAGAATATATTTGGAGTGTTAAATTGTCCATCCGATCAGTATCATCCAGATCATATAACATTTCATTTTTCTATGTCTATAATTGGAAATGAAATGAAGTCCATTTATTCAAATGCTGATGAATCTATTGAGCTTTCCGCAGATGAGAGTGAGCAATTCAAAATTGCTTACAATAAATTGTGTTTAGGAGAAAAAAACAAATAAAATTTAAATTCAAATGTTTAAATTTTTTATATAACCAGGCTTCTTGTAATAAGGTCTGGTTTTTTATTTGACTGGAGAGCTAGTTAAATAGAAATGGCTACAATCTCTAAAAAGTAAAGTAGTACGATTCGTACTGAGAACACAAAAACAGCCCGTAAAAAAGCTGCTTATTGATGGATCCTACTTGGGTCTTGGTTATAAATCTAACGTCAGATGGTAGGCTAGTGGGATAGATGGTTGGGAAGATTATAGGTATTAATTCTAGATAATTGGAAAATAAAAAGCTTAAATACTTAATATTGTAACCATATGGTTAAATAGAAGGTATATAAGCTTTAAAAACTAAAAAATATATAAACTTGCCAGTGTCGGCAAAAACTAAAACGCACCGAGCTGGCAAGTTAATCAAAGGAGAAATAAATGAAAGAACAATCCATCATGGCAAATGGACTTATACTCTATCATAATATTAGTACTTGTCAATAGTAGATTTTCTTGAATTATTCATGAATTGGTTATATGAGGAGGGGCGAAAGAATAAAGGTTGACTTATTCTTATCTATTAATTATATTGTATATAGCTCATTATAATTAACAGAATATATACAGTTATAGGTGAGACTAATCTCTCAAAGAAATTTATTAGGCGAAAGGCCGCCCTGTTACACAGGAATAATTTTACTATAGTTAGTATATATTTACTTTTCAGTCTCAAGGTGAGTGGTATCGTATAAATATCTTTAGAAAATACTATTATATAGATATGAGCTTGCTCACACTTGGACATAAAGAATTAATGTCATAAAAAGGAGGATACTAAAATGAATGTAGTATTAAGTGGACATTAGCCATACGACGGATTTTACAGTTTTAAAGCTCTTACTTTATAAGTAAGAGCCTTTTTTTGTAGTCCCTAGGGGAATCGAACCCCTGTTACCAGGATGAGAACCTGGCGTCCTAACCGTTAGACGAAGGGACCATTATTATCCAAGAACCGAGCCAATAAAATCTTTATAGCCACGAATAAATTCTTCACTTGTCATTGGCTTCTTGCCTTCTAATTGTAAGCGGCGCACTAATAATGAATCAGTTCCACATTGGACCGCTAAACAACTATTATACAAAAAAGTTTTACCTGGTTTTTGGCTATTGATTTCAATAACCGTTTTATCAACTTCCAGAATTTTTAATTGCTTACCCTTGATCCAGGTCCAGGCTGAGGGCCAGGAAGTCATGGCGCGGATGAACCTTTCTATCTCAGTGGCGGAAGATTGCCAATCAATTATACCATCCTTTTTTTCCATGCGTCCCACATAGTTTGCTAAGTTATTATCTTGTGTTTGTGGTTTAATATTCCCTTGTAAATATCCAAAAAGGGCATCAGGTAGTATTTTTGCACCTAAGTTTGATAATACTCCGGCGAGGGAGTCGGCGGTTTCGGTAGTTGTTATTGTATATTCAGCTTGTCTTAAAATTGGTCCGGTATCTAACGTTTTATCCATAACCATAATAGTCACTCCGGTAACCTCGTCGCCATTAATAATCGGAGCTTGAAGAACGGAAGCGCCTCGATATTTTGGTAACAGAGAACCATGAACATTAACGCAGCCGAATTTTGGTAGAGCGAGAGTCGATTCAGGAATAATTTGGGCATAGGCCACCACTACGAGGGCGTCGATTTCTAGTTCTCTAATCTGGTCATTGATTTGGGAAATTTTCGGTGGTTGAAAAATTTGTAGTCCGTAATTTTGAGCTAAGATTTTTATGGGTGGGGGAGTTAACGTTAAAGAACGACCTGCGGGCATATCGGGTTGAGTAATCACTGCAACAACTTCAAAACGACTATCCTCAATTAAGGCTTTTAATGATGGAACAGAAAATTTAGGAGTACCTACAAAAATAATTCGTTGTTTTTTCATAATTATTCTTGACGAATATTTTTCGCTTTATCAATAAAAAGTATGCCATTGAGATGATCAATTTCATGTTGAATAACTCGGGCTAATAATCCATGAGCCTCAGCCGTCCTTTCGATTCCTTCAACATCGAAAAATGAACAGGTGATTATTTTGTAACGTTTCACATCACCAAAAACTCCAGGAATAGAAAGACAACCTTCCTCACCCCATTCTTGTCGTAATGATTTTTTAGTAATTTTTGGGTTAAACATTATTTGGGGCCCACTTTTTGCGCTGACAATAATTAAGCGAATATCTTCGCCAATTTGAGGAGCGGCTAAGCCAATTCCTTTATCAACAATCATTGTTTCGGCCATATCGGTCGCCAAGGAAGCGTAACTTGGTATAGAAGCTACTGGTAGTTCCTTGGCTATTAAGCGGAGCCGTGGATCGGGGTGAAAGACAAGAGGGATAATTGTTGGCATAAATATTAATAAATATAGTCTAAAAATAGACAAAAATCAAGGCCTTTATAATGTTCGGTTAACGGATTAGAGATTGTCTGCTAGGCTATTAGATATGAGTAAAGAATCTATTTTTTCATTTAAGGATATTTTGGCTGATAAGAAAAAAGCTCCGAGAGCTCCGGCCTATCCCTGGCAGGATTTAGCTCTACGCGTAATTGCTGAATTAGGTATTCCTGTTTTTAAAAGAAGTGCTGTTTTTAAAGTTTGTCGAAATCTTCCTAAAGAATCAATTTTGCGTGCCATGAATGATACAAAAGAACTCACCTCGGGGGGTGAGCAATGGCGTTATTTTTTCAAAGTGATAGATAGTGAAACTAAAGGGAAAGGTTATACCCAATAACGGCGTGACCAACTCCGAGCGGACTTTCGTATGATAAAAGTCGCGGTGGCCAATTAAAACCTTTTATTATACCAAGTAGTAAGGCAATTGCTCCCATATCTTCAATGGCTGCTTCTTTTAAGGTTTCACTAGATAAAGCTAGAAAATCTTTAGTCTTATCAGCTAGTAGTAAATCAATAATTTTTTTATCAATCTTTTTTGCTTTGGCGAGATAACCCGCTGGGGCATTTTTACTTAAGCGGTGAGAAAAGTCAGCTGAGGCCAATATCGCTATTTTCTTTTCATCTTTTAATAATGAATGTTGGAGTTGTTGGCCAAACGAATAATGATCCGCTAAGCTTTGGGAGCTAATTGATAGAGGTAAAATTGGCGTAGCTTCTGTTATTCCCGCTAACGATAAAGCAATTGCCGAGGCATAATCGAGCTCGCTGTTACTTGTTAAATGAATGAGTTCATGTGCCTCTAGCGCTTCGCGGAGACGAGCGGGTAAAACAAGACTACCACTAAATTCCCAGCGCGTGACTAAATCTCCAAAGGCACTCAGGTCTGAAGTAAAACGCGGAGCGGTATTACATACAAAACCATTTTTTCTTCGCGCACCGCTCGGTGTAATAACAATTATAATATCGGGTGCTTTTTCTTTTAAGTCAGTGGCAATTACTTGGGCGGAGGCCAGCGTTGTGGTAAACAAGGATTGATTAGTTTTTCCAATATTAGGAACCAAAATTGGATTATGAGGTAGGATTGCCGAAAATATTATAGACATACTATAAATTCAATGTAACTACTGGGCCATTGGCGTTAAGATCAAGAATTTTTTGTGAAAATGTCATAACGTTTTCCCATTTATAACCTAGTTTGAGAAATGTTTCGGCTGAGTCAAAGGGACGTTTTAGACCATTCTCTATAACAAAGACTGCGGGACTATTTGTCGCGCGAACTAAATCACCTTCGGATAATTGTATTGGTGCGCCAGTTGGATAGACTGCTAATTCAATGCTCGGAAGAGAAATAATTCGACGGTTTTTATATTTTGTCTTTAGGAAGGCGCTGTCCCAGATTGGATATTTTACATTATCAGTCATCCAAAATACTCCGCCAGTTTTTTTATCTTGGAGTAAGGCACCGGTGGGATAGGCAGAAGTTGTGGTAATCGCTTCACCTTCCGCATAACCATCAAGTTCAGTTAAGCCAGCTTGGATAATCTCTTCTGGATTAAAGCCAAGTTTTTTAAAGGCTTCGGGATTGGCAAACCGTCGTTTTGTGCTATTGACCAGTAAATATATTTTTCCATTAGGTAAACGGACAATCGAGTACTGAGGGAAACGAATCGGTTCACCAAGTGGATATTTATCTAAGTCAGCCTTGCTGACAATTTGAATTCGATTAGTATCATAGCGAGATGTCAACGCGCTTCGTGATAAGAAAGCTCGTTTTACACCATTCTCAATTAACCAAACGCCACTTTCACCGCTGGCTTGGAGGAGTGAACCGTTTAAGTAACTACGAGTAAAGTAACGTTGCCAAATTTTCCAAAAATTATAATTACCGTTATAGACATGTGGTGTGTAATTATATAGGGCGGCGGTCGCTTTATTACTTAATAAGACTGTCATATCACCTTGGACGGTGGTTGAGTATGGATTAGTAAAAGTATAGGTTTGTCCGACCTTAAAACGGTAGAGGTGGGGGTTGTCCATGTAATCTCTAAATTGTAATGAAGCACTATTGATTTGTTTCCAAAAACCACGCCAGCGATCATTACACCCGCCTCCGTCTGGACAACCATATCCCGTTGCCCAGTCAAGACGACTTTGACTTGGTGCGGCGTTTTCTATTAAGCCTTGTTCTTTTTGAAGTAACACAATAATAAACTTTTGACTGACACCATTGGTAAGCGCCCGATCATAGATTGCCTGAGCAGCGGTCATTGAAAGACCATTCGGGTCAGTCACTTGGTACGAAGCGAGATAACTATTTTTTGCTTGTAAAAGATTTTGAATATCAGTAACTGTCATCGCTTGGGTATCTAAAATCTCTTGATCACTAATAATATAGCTTGGATTAAAATTAATTTCTTGGGCTAAGAGGGGAGAAGTAACAGTTATTCCAATAAACAAGCTAAGAATGGCTAAGATTTTATGTTTTACTATCATTTTTATTATTTTTTAGGTATTTGAAGTTTAATTATACTATAAATAAGGTGGTTGAACAAATTTAGTTTTTACAATAAAAAAACCGCCTTGTGAGCAGTTTTTTTAGATAGTTCTTTATTTTACTTTCATCATTATTTGGTTTTTGAGGTCGAGGGTAATTGAAACCTTATCACCGTCTTTAATTTTACCGGCCACGATTTCTGAAGCTAGTTCGTTAAGAATAATATTTTGAATTACTCGTTTGAGGGGTCGGGCACCGAATGTTTTATCAAAGCTTTTTTCCGCCAAGAGTACTTTAACTTCCTTACCAATTTTTAATCGGATATCTTTGTTACGTAGTCGTTCTTCAACCTTGATTAATTCAAGATCAATAATCTTAACAAGGTCCTCTTTATTCAAACTCTTAAAGATAACAATTTCGTCAATACGATTAAGAAATTCTAGCTTGAAATGTTGGCGCAAGATTTTATCAATCTTTTCTTTCATCTCATCTTGCTGCATGGCGTTGGTAGCTGCCTCATCAAACGCATCAGCAAAGCCGATTGAGTATTCGCGGATAATCTCATTACCTAGATTGGAGGTCATGATAACTATCGTATTCTTAAAGTTTACTGTTCGGCCCTTAGCGTCGGTTAATCGACCGTCGTCAAGAATTTGTAATAAAATATTAAAGACTTCAGGGTGAGCTTTTTCAATTTCGTCAAAAAGAATAACACTGTAGGGCTTTCGTCGAACTCGGTCAGTTAATTGACCGCCCTCTTCATAACCGACATATCCCGGAGGGGACCCGATCATTTTTGAGATACTGTGTTTTTCCATGTACTCGCTCATATCTAAACGAATCAGAGAATTTTCATCATTAAACATGAAAGCCGCTAGCGTTTTAGCTAATTCAGTTTTTCCAACGCCGGTCGGACCAACAAACAAGAAAGAGCCCATGGGTTTTTTTTCCTCACTAATTCCAACGCGGGATCGGCGAATAGCGTTAGCCACTGCCGAAATTGCATCCGTTTGACCAATCACCCGTTGGGTTAATTCTTCTTCTGCCCGAGCTAATTTTTTAACCTCTGATTCAAGCATTTTTGAAATTGGGATTCCGGTCCAACGCGCAACGACGCGAGCAATATCTTCTTCATCAATCTCTTCTTTAAGAATTTTTTGACCAGTCGTTTCTAAGCGGGCTAGTTCAGCTTCTTCTTTCTTAATCTTTTTTTCTAATTCGGGAATTTCCGCATAGCGAATTTGGGCGACTTTGGTAAGGTCATCACCACGACGCTGAATATTATCAGCTTCGGCTTTTAAATCATCGATTTGTTTTTTAAAGGCCCGAATATTACCAATAATATTTTTTTCGTTTTGCCAGCGTGCTTCAATCTGTCGGGCTTTTTCTTGTTTGTCGGATAGTTCTCGGTTTAAGTCTTTGAGCTTAGTTTCGGCACGGCGATTTTTTGACCAACCTGCTTTAGAAATTTCCATACGGCGAATTTCTTTTTTAAGTATATCGAGTTCTTCTGGTGAAGAGTCGATTTCCATCCGCAGAGAAGATGTTGCTTCATCCATTAAATCAATGGCTTTATCAGGTAAAAACCGATCACTAATATAACGTGAAGATAATTTTACGGCGGCCACTACCGCTTCATCAGTAATTCGAACACCATGATGGAGCTCGTATTTATCTTTAATTCCACGTAGGATACCAATTGCATCTTCTTCATTTGGTTCACTAACATAGACCGGTTGAAACCGACGTTCAAGGGCTGTGTCTTTTTCAATATACTTTTGATATTCCTTAATAGTGGTTGCTCCGATGGCGCGCATTGAGCCGCGAGCGAGGGCTGGTTTTAACATATTAGCGGCGTCGGCTGATCCGTCAGCCGCTCCCATTCCAACGATTGTATGAAGTTCATCAATGAATAAAATTATTCGGCCTTCATTCGATTCGATTTCTCGAATTAAGGCTTTTAAGCGATCTTCAAATTCACCACGGAACTTTGCACCAGCGATTAATGATCCCAGATCAAGCATGATTAATTCTTTATTCTTTAAACTTTCCGGCACATCCCCGGAAACAATACGTTGTGCCAACCCTTCGATAATGGCGGTTTTTCCTGTTCCCGCCTCACCAATTAAAACTGGATTATTTTTTAATCGTCGGGAGAGAATTTGCATTACTCGTTTTATTTCATCATCACGACCAATAACCGGATCAAGTTTATTTTCCCTGGCCATGGCGGTTAAGTTGTTGGTATATTTTTCTAACACACGGAAGCGAGTTTCGGGTTCCGGACTGTCAATCTTTTTTTCACCGCGCAATTGTTTAATCATTTTCAAAAGACGATCACGATTAAGACCAGCAGCACCTAGTAAATGTTGGGCGTCAGATTCCACTTCCATAACAGCTAAAAATAAATGTTCGGTTGAAACATATTCATCTTCCATTTTAGCAGCTTCTTTAGAAGAGGTTTCGACAATCATTGCCATCTCAGTGGTACCTTGGACCATGCCGACGGTAGAATGCACTTCTACTTTTGGAATTTTTTCAATTTCGGTTTCAACTTTTTCACGTAATCGTTCAGCATTAATTTTTAGAGTATCAAGAATGGGACGTACTAAACCCTCTGTTTGCTCTAAAAGAGCGAGAAGCATATGTAGAGCGCTGATATATTGCTGACCGTATTCTTGGGCCACTACTTGAGCGTTAATAATTGCTTCCTGAGCTTTATTAGTAAATTTATCTAACATATAAAATTAAGTTATGACTTTAAAGGTTAAAAATATATAATTTTAAGACCTATTTAGCACTCACTTGCCAAGACTGCTAATTAACTATAATATAGCCTATATCTACTGTCAAGCGTTGCGTGGCTTAAGACGGTAACCTATACTAGGAATATATATCTCTAAGGTAATATTACCTTAAATTAGATTATGACTCAAAAAAGAGTTTCCATATTAGGCGTCCCGTTGGACGTTCTTACCAAGGCTGAACTTAAAGAGCGGTTACTTGATATATTATTATATCGAAGACGTCGACATATCGTTACGCCTAACCCAGAGTTTTTACTAGCCGCTCAAACAAATCCTGAATTTTTATCAGTGTTACGTGATGCTGCCTTGGCTTTGCCTGACGGTATCGGTTTAAAATTTGCCGCTTGGTTAAAAGGTATACATCTCAATCGCTTTACGGGAGCAAATACAGTTAACGGTTTATTAAATTTTGCTGCTTCTAGAAAAATGAAAGTAGCGATTCTAAATCGGGCTGATGGGTTGTCCTCTAATGAAGCGATTAGAAATGCTATATATAAAAAACACCCAGAGCTTACGATCTTTATAGATTCAGTGGATAAATTTAATTATCATTATCAGTCATCTAAGTTAGAAAAATTTCGACCTGATATCTTATTTGTGGCTCTCGGCGCACCAGAACAAGATATTATTATTCCAGGTTTATTAAAAAAAATTCCTTCCGTCCGTTTAGCAATGGGTGTTGGTGGGACTTTTGACTATCTAACAAAAAAATTAATACGAGCCCCCTATCTCATTCAGATAATCGGCTTTGAGTGGTTATGGCGTTTACTTATTCAACCAAGCCGCTGGAAAAGGATTTTTCAAGCTTTTATAATTTTCCCTTTAACAGTTATTCGTTGGGAACTGCGTCAGTTTCGGTATCGCCCGAATGTCGTTGCTTTTATTCTTAATCATTCTGATGAAGTATTAATTTTAAATTCCAAGGGAAAAGGTGATTATTGGGGGTTGCCACAAGGAGGAAGGGAAAGAGGCGAAAGTATTGAAGCAACCGTTCGGAGGGAAGTGAAAGAAGAGACGGGTTTATCTGAAATATCAATTGAAGCCTGTTTTAAAAATGTTTATAGTTATTCTTGGAATAAACCTTATACCCATAGCGGCTATAAAGGTCAGCGACAGTCACTTTGTATTGTTCGTTATACGGGACCAAAAGATTCAGTTATAACTAATCCCTTCGAACATAAAGCTTATCGCTGGGTAAAAATATCAGACTTGATTTATAAGAGTAGCCCTGTCCATAAAAAGCAGTATGAATTATTTTTATCAAAATATAATGAATCTAAAGATTCATTAAAAAAAAGTTTTTAATATGAAAGGAAGAAATATTATTATATTAAGTGGCGGTGGAACGGGTGGATCAGTTACCCCGCTCTTGGCTTTAGTTACAGATCTTAAAAACCTTGGTTTTGAAGCAGTCTGGGTTGGAACTAAATCTGGTATAGAGAGAGAAATAGTGAGTCAAATAAAACTACGCTATATTTCTATTTCCGCTGGTAAATTTCGTCGATATGTTTCTTTCCAAAATATTCTCGATCCCTTTCGAATTTTAATTGGTTTTTTTGAATCATTATCATTACTCTCAAAAATTCAGCCAAGTTTAGTTATGACTGCCGGTGGTTATGTGAGTGTTCCATTGGTTTGGGCGGCTTGGGCACTGCGAATTCCGATTATTGTTCATCAGCAAGATATTATTCCAGGCTTGGCTAATCGACTCATGGCGCCTTTTGCTCATAACATAACCGTAACATTTGAGCAAAATGTGAAGAATTATGGTGAGAAAGCTATTTGGACTGGTAATCCGGTTCGCGAAGAATTTTTAAACACCAGTTTGGAAAACAATATTATTACCGATAGTGGAGATGATAAACATAGTAAAAGAATTCTAATCATTGGTGGTGGAACCGGTTCTGAAGTCATTAATCGATTAGTTCTTGTAAGTCTCTCAGCACTCACTTCTATTACTTCGATAGTCCATATTACGGGAAGAGAAGTTGATAAAGAAAAAGCGCTTATGGAACGATATATTCCCTATACCTTTTTAACAGCAAATTTGTTAGCTCAGGAAATGAAAAAAGCCGATGTTATTATTTCACGGGCTGGCATGGGAACACTTACTGAATTATCATTCCTTGGTAAGCCAACGATAATTATTCCCATGCCGCATTCACATCAAGAAGCTAACGCCAGACTTTTTCTTAACCAGGGAGCAGCGATTGTTTTGGAAGAAGAACATCTGACCCCAGAGCAGTTTATTGGAACTGTAAAAGATCTTCTTGATAATAATGAAAAACAGAATAAGCTTGCCCGACAGATCAAGTCAGTAATAAAAAAAGAGGCAGAAAAAAATATACTTTCTGTAATTAAATCACTTCTTCGAAAATAATTTCGTACATGGACCTCTCAAAAGTAAAAAAGATATACATGGTGGGAATAAAGGGGGTGGGCATGACCATGCTTGCTGAATTTTTAGTGGCTCATGGTTATCAGGTAAGCGGTAGTGACATATCTGAAGTTTTTATGACGGACGCTGTCTTAGCAAAATCACATATTAACGTCTATACAGATTTGTCAGTTGACCATCTTCATGATGTACCTGATCTCGTTGTATACTCACTTGCTTATTCTGTAGATAATCACCCGGAACTTCAAGAAGCAAAAAAACGGAATCTAAAAATTGCTTCTTATTCGGAAACTCTTGGTGCGGTTTTTAATACGTATCACGGAGTGGCGGTGTGTGGCTCCCATGGAAAAACTACCACCAGTGCGTGGCTTGGCTTTGTTCTCTGGAAAGCGTTATTGCATCCAAATGTTATGGTAGGAGCGGCTGTCCCGCAATTTACTGGCGCTAGTCTAACAGGAAATTCAAATTATTTAATTGTCGAGGCTGATGAGTATAAAAATAAACTGCAGTATCTTAACCCGAAAATGATTCTTTTAAATAATATTGATTTTGATCATCCGGATTATTTTTTAACCATCGAGAGTTATCATAAGGTGTTTAGAGATTTTATTGCACGTTTACCCAAGTCAGGAAAGTTAATAGCTAACTTTGATGATGATCAGATTAGAAGTATGAGTGAGAAAGGCACAAGCGGTGAAGTTATTAGTTATTCGTTACATAGTCCAGCTGATTATGTTGCGGAAAATATTAGATATCAAGCCGGACGCCAATATTTCAAAGTATGTTTGTATTCAAAGGATAAGCATGCTTTAGAAGAAAATGAAACTAATGATTTAGGAGATTTTTCAATACTGCTCAGCGGTCAGCATAATATTTCTAATGCCTTAGCCGTAATTATTGCGGCTTTAGAATTGGGTGCGGAACTTCATCTCGTTCGTCGTTACCTTGGGGAATTTACCGGTACCGCCAGACGAATGCAGGTGTTAGGTGAATATAATCAGGCAATTATTATTGATGACTATGCTCATCACCCAACGGAAATCGTTGCTACCTTAGATGCCATTACTCAGAAATATTCAGGTAAAAAAATTCGGGTAGTTTTTCACCCGCATACATTTTCCCGGACTAAGGCGTTGTTATCTTCGTTTGGTAAAAGTTTTACTAAGGCGGACGAGGTAATTGTCTTAGACATTTATGGTTCAGCCCGGGAAGAGCAAGGAGGAGTAAGTGGGGCCGAGGTAGCTCAAGAAATTAAGTATAACGGTCATGAACACGTTCAATTTATTCCAACCTTACAAGAAGTAGAAGTCTATCTTCGTAGTTCGGCTCACAAAGATGAGGTAATTGTTTTAATGGGAGCCGGGGATGTTTTTAAAATTGGTGAACAATTATTATATGGCCATAATTAATATATTAAAAAAAAATTACCCGTTGGCGTTTTTGAGTACCTATCAGATTGGGGGACCAGCTGAATTTTTTGTAGCTGTTAAAACAAAAACTGATTTACTCGAGGCAGTAAAATGGGCTCAGCTTAAAAATATTCCCATAACAATTTTAGGAGGTGGTAGTAATATTTTAATTAATGATCAAGGCGTTAAAGGTTTGGTAATAAAATTAGATAATGATGTTTGTTATCTTGAAGATACTATGCTCATTTCGGGGGCGCGCTGTGATGTAAAGAAAATTTCCGAGCTAGCTTGGGAAAATAATTTATCAGGGATAGAATGGTCGATTGGGA
Source organism: bacterium (assembly GCA_035438725.1). Lineage (GTDB taxonomy): Bacteria > Patescibacteriota > Patescibacteriia > Patescibacteriales > Patescibacteriaceae > Patescibacterium. The sequence continues at coordinate 26,546 of DAORIW010000001.1, forward strand.
TTCCTGGTTCGATGGGTGGGGCGATTCGTGGTAATGCTGGGGCGCACGGTGGTTCGTTTGACACAAATGTTACCACCGTAGAAATTTTTAATTCTAAAACGTTAGAATTTAATATAGTTCAAAATCAGGATTGTGGTTTTAAATATCGCCATAGCATATTTAAAGATGATAGTAATTTAATTATTTGGGAAGTTTCACTGCAGCTGAAGGCGGGTGATAGAGAAAAAATGAAGAAAGAGATGGATGACTATCGCGAATATCGTCGCACCTCTCAGCCAAACGAACCAAGCGCAGGCTGTGTATTTAAAAATTTATTAGTTAAGGATATAGAAAAAATTAATCCTCAGGTTATTGAAATGGCGGAAACCGATGGAAAAATTAGGGGTGGAAAGATTGGCGCTGGGTATTTGATTGAGAAACTTGGTCTAAGTGGTTATCAGGTTGGGGGAGCAATGATTAGTTCTAAGCATGCTAATTTTATTCCCAATATTAATTCGGCTACCGCGGCTGATGTGCAGAAGATTATGAATCATATTAGGGAAAAAATTAGAGAGGTGTATGGGCTTGATCTTGAACCAGAAGTACAATTAATTGGTTTTAATTAAAGATTTATAAGAAAAGTAAGTACTTGAAATTTTCTTTAAAATGTGCTATTATCAAAGCATTATTTTGACTTAATGATACAGATTTATGACTACAAAGAAACGAAATTGGCTTATTATTGGAGGTATTTTAATAGTATTGATTGCAGCGGGTATTTATTCGGCTTTAAATCGTCAAGCAAAAATTGAGTATACCACCGCCGATGTCACTAAGGGGACTTTAGTTCAAACTGTTAATGAAACGGGAACTATTACACCAGCCAAAGAAATTGAATTAAATTTTCCTAATACTGGTCAACTCTCATCTATCAATGTTAAAGTTGGCGATCAGGTTATTCCCGAGCAACCGTTGGGTCAAATTGATTCATCTAGTTTAGCAATTAAAGCTCAGGAGGCTTCGGCTAATTTAAGTATTACGTTAGCTAATGTTTCTCAGGCTCAGGGTAATTATCAATCCGCTCAGCGTGAATATCAAAAATTAAAGAGTAGCTTAGAAGAAGCGGTTTCTCAAGCCCAAAAAACTCAGCGAGATCTAGAAGATCGAGGTACTGGTACAGTCACAACCTATGAACAAGCAATCTCGACCGCCGAATCTAATTTAGTTAGTACGAAGTCAACTTATCAGCGAGGTATTGAAAATAAACAAGCTGCTCTTGGAACTGCTTTTGATAATAAAATTTCTAGCGCCACAACTTCGCTTGATGATATAAACAGAATTTTACTGGATGAGGATGCTCGGCCTACCTTAGGTGTTCAAAATAGCGGTGCTCTATCTATTGCTAAAGCAAATTATTCGCAGTCACGTGAAGCAATTTCTCAGGCAAAAGCTCAAATTAATTTATATAAAGGTAATAATAATTTTTTGGAAGCAGCCTACAGTAGTTCTGAAAATGCTTTGAATAAAGTTTTTGAAACTTTGAATAATATGTTTACTGTTTTGTCTAATTCGGTGACTTCACCAAATTTTACTCAGACAGAATTAGATGCTTATAAGAATAATATTGATAGCCAGATTACTGTTATTGCGAGTGCGGTTTCGGCCTTACAAACTGCTAAACAAGCCCTAGATGATGCTCGTTTATCGTATGATACAAATGTCTTAGCCGCTCAACAGAATATTAGTCAAGCTCAAGCCAATTATGATGCCGCGTTACGTACGGCTCGGAATGCGGTGGCATCTTCTATCACCTCACGTGATCAACAACTTGCTTCAGCGCAAACTCGTGTTGATAGTACCCAGGCAAATCTAGGAGTTGTTTCCGCTCAAGTTTCGCAAGCTCAGGCTAGTGTCGATTTCGCTCGTAACCAGCTTCAAGATACCGTTCTTAAGTCACCCATTAAAGGTGTAATTACAAAAATTAATTACCAAGTGGGTGAACAAGTTTCCCCGCAAAAAGCATTTCTCTCAGTTTTAACGGAAAATAATTTCCAATTGGAAATTGATATTGCGGAAACTGATATTATTAAAATAAAACAGAATAACCAAGCCACTATTACGCTTGATTCCTTTGGGGAAGATAATAAATTCATGGGTACCGTTTATTTTATCGAGCCAGCTGCCACCGTGATTCAAGGTGTAACTTACTATAAAGTTAAGATTAGTTTTGATCCAGGGGATAAGCCAGTTAAACCAGGAATGACGGCTAGTGCCGTTATTACCACTGCTCGGTTAGAAAATGTGTTAATGATGCCCTCTCGAGCGGTAATTGAGAAAGATGGAAATAAAATTGTTCGTCTCATGGAAAATGAGCTACCACGGGAAGTTACTATAACTACCGGCTTAAACGGGGATGATGGCATGATTCAAGTTTTAAGTGGTCTGACTGAGGGCGATAAAGTCGTAACCTTTGTAAAAGATGGCAGCAAAAAATAAGCTATGTTGATTCGAATTGAAGATCTAACAAAAGAATATATTTCCGGGGAGGTCGTGACAAAAGTACTTCACGGCCTTTCCTTTACTATTGATAAAGGGGAATTTGTTTCAATCATGGGTCCCTCGGGTTCAGGTAAGTCAACCTTAATGCACATCTTGGGTTTTTTAGACCGGGCTTCAACCGGAAAATTTGAATTTGAAGGTCAAGATGTTACTGCTTTAAGCGACGACGAACTTGCTTCTTTTCGAAATGAAAAAATTGGTTTTGTTTTTCAATCATTCAACTTATTACCTCGAACGTCAGTTCTAGAAAATGTTAAATTACCTTTGTTATACGCTAAAGATAAAAGTATTGATGTTACGGCGAGGGCTAAAAAAGTTTTAGACATGGTCGGTCTAAGTCATCGTCTTAATTATTTTACCAATCAAATTTCCGGAGGTGAAAAACAGCGTGTCGCTATTGCTCGCGCTTTAATAAATAAACCGTCAGTAATTTTTGCCGATGAACCGACCGGTAACTTAGATTCAAAATCCGGTACACAGGTTATGAAAATTTTACAGGATCTTAACGAAGCCGGAAATACAATCATTTTAGTAACACATGAAACCTATACCTCAGAACACGCTAAACGAATTGTTAGTTTACGCGATGGAAACATAGTTACCGATGAATTAGTTACTCATCGTCGTTTTGCCAAAGAAGGAGAGACTTTGAAATAGATGAATTTAAATTATTATTCTCAATTAATTAAGACCGCTTTTCGAGCTTTGAATGCCACAAGACGTCGAAGTCTTTTAACGATGCTTGGAATTATTATTGGTGTTTCGGCAGTAATTATTATTATGGCGATCGGTGCTGGTGCTCAGTCATTAATTCTTTCTCAAGTTCAAACGTTTGGATCTAATTTAGTTGGAGTATTACCAGGAAAATCTGAAAAAAATGGTCCACCAGCTTCGGTTATCGGAGTTTCTATTACAACCTTAACATTAGATGATGCGGAGGCCTTGCGTCAAAAAAATAATGCGCCCTATATCACAGCGGTCGCTCCTTTTACACGAGGAGTTTCGACTTTAACTTGGCGGGAACAAAAGTATGACACAAGCTTAACCGGAACAAGTTATGATTATTTAGGTGTTGAGGGTGGAGAAGTAACGGAAGGACGATTTTTTACTAAAGAAGAAGAAACTGGTATCGCTCGTGTACTTGTTCTCGGTAGTACGGTTCGTGAAGAATTATTTGGTCAGAATGAGGCAGTTGGTCAGGTGGTTCGTTTAAAGAATGCCGGTTATACCGTTATTGGGGTTATGGCCGCTCGTGGAACAGTTGCTTTTCAAAATTATGATGATCAAGTTTTCTTACCGATTACAACTATGCAACGGAATGTAGCCGGTGTTCGTCATCTTGGTTTATTACGCGCTAAAGTTGATAGTGATGAGCATGTTGATGAAACGGTAAAAGATATTGAAGCGACCTTGCGGGAGCGTCATAATATTACCGACGCTTCGGGAGATAGTGATGATTTTTCAGTGCGAAGTGCTCAGGATGCTTTAAATATTTTAACTTCAATTACCAACGGCTTAAGATTCTTTTTAGCGGCCATGGCGGCTTTATCGTTATTGGTAGGTGGGATTGGTATTATGAATATTATGTTAATTCGGGTTGTCGAGCGAACTCGTGAAATAGGATTACGTAAAGCCCTCGGAGCTAGACGTTTTGATATAATGGCTCAATTTTTAGTTGAAGCGGTGGCGATTACCTTGTCAGGTGGAATTATTGGAATTGTGGTTGGTGAAGTTCTTTCATTTATTATCGCTTTTATTGCTCGACAGCTAAGTTACGAATGGCCTTTTAGTTTTTCGCTCCTGGCAGTTATTTTAGCGGTTTCGGTCTCAGTGGCGGTTGGTTTGCTATTTGGTTTATACCCAGCCGCAAAAGCGAGTAAATTAGATCCGATTGAAGCCTTGCGTTATGAATAATGTATGACAATTATATCTTCCATAAAAAATTCTCTTAAATTAATGCGAGCTAATAAAGCGCGCACCTCTTTAACATTACTTGGATTAGTAATTGGTATTATGACAGTAATTATTGTCTTTGCTGCTGGAGAAGGTATTCGTGGGCTGGTATTAGGCCAAGTCGAATCTTTTGGTACTGATACTGTTATTACTGAAATAAAAGTACCTTCGACTAAGACAGGTTCTGATGGGGAAAGTGAATCGGGTAGTGCTCAAGCCTCGGGTGTTCAGGTAACAACTTTAACCTTGGATGATATGGACGCAGTTGAAAAGTTACCAAATGTGGAGCAGGGCTACGGAGCAGTGCTTTCACAAGAACAGGCGAGCTATGGTAACGAGTTACGTCGGGCTTTTATTATGGGTACAAGTGCTGAATATATTGAAATTGATTCTGGATCAACGATTGCTTCAGGACGATTTTTTTCCGAGAGCGAAGATAAAAGTTTAGCCACTGTGACGGTAATTGGAAAAGGAATGAAAGAAAAATTGTTTGGTGATAATGAAGCAATTGGAAAAACTATTAAACTTAGAAATGAACGCTTTACCGTTATTGGCGTAATGGCCCCCCGAGGTGCCGTTATGTTCATGAGCTTTGATGATTATATCTATGTGCCGATCCGTACTCTACAAAAGAAATTAATGGGGACCGATTATATTTCCTACATGGTTCATAAAATTACTGATGTTGAAGCGAGTGAGCCAACAGCTGAAGACATTCGTTATACGATGCGACAACGACATGATATTACCGATCCTGTGAAAGATGATTTTCGAGTTACCACTATGGTCGAATCAGTTAAAACACTCGAAACAATTACTAATGCCTTAACCTTTTTACTGTTAGCAATTGTCGCCATTTCTTTAGTTGTTGGTGGAGTGGGGATTATGAATATTATGTACGTGGCAGTTACGGAACGAACGATGGAAATTGGTTTGCGTAAAGCGGTTGGGGCATCGTATAAAGATATATTGCAACAGTTCTTAGTGGAGGCGGTGATTATTACGTTAATGGGAGGAGTAGTGGGTAGTATTTTAGGAACATTAATTGCTTATTTGATATCTCTGGTTGCATCGGCGTTGGGTTTTGATTGGAATTTTGCTATTCCCCTCCAGGCTTATATTATTGCCATTTCGTTTAGTTTAGTCTGTGGTATTGCTTTTGGGGTAACCCCGGCTCGTTCGGCGGCAAAGTTGGATCCGATTGAGGCGTTACGGACGGAGTAAGTAATAATATCGTCATGTCTGCGAAGGCAGGGATTTGGGTAAATTTTATTTCTTATTATTCATGAGATCCCCGACCAAGTCGGGGATGACAGAAGCGAAATTAAGATGATGCTAGGGGAGAGGAAAAGCTGGGATGAATAAAATAAAAAAAGTCCCTGTTAATTGCTTAACAGGGCTTGCTTATTACTTTACTTTCATTATTTTATTGCTACGAGAATTATCTCCTCGTTTTTTTGATTTGCACTTAGTCCAGCTATGTCGCCGTATTGATATTGTTTTTCAAGATAGACATTAAGAGTTGTAGCGATGTATTTTGTTTGTTCTCCAATAAGAAGATACATTTTATTTTCTGCCGGATAAAATGGCACTATTGTTATAATCTTTGATATTCTGTCCGGTTTTATATAACCTTTTCCGGATTTTAAGACCGCTTCTTTTATTACTTCAATATTAATCGATCCGTTTTCGTCTGTATTTTTCTTTATGTCTTCTTCGGACATTATGCTTGTCATGGAAATAAATTGTAACTTTTGTTCGTTTGTGTTTGAAGTTATTGTAATCTGAGCAAAGCTCTGACTAAAAATACTGAATAAGATTACGAATAACAAGATTGCTTTTCTCATTTTAATTCTCCTTCTGTCTCTCTTAGAGTAGACGTTTTAGTTTTTTGATTAAGAATTTATAGACCTTTAGATTTTCTATTGCAGAAGATCAATAAATTCTTAATCAAATCAACTAAGTAGGAGATTTAGACGCTTTATTGTCAATGAACTTTAATAATTTCTATTATATCATATTATACTAATATTGTCAAGTATTCTTTAGAAAAGCCTTTAAAATAAGGCTTTTATTTGTGAAGTTAGAGGAAAGCTGTTATACTTGAAGCATTCATATGGATCAACACACTCCTCCTAATTTGCTGCGTCAATACCATCAATTTGAGCCGTCTGAGTTAAAAGACCAAAGTCAGCAGTCGATTATTACCGCTAAACCGGGCCGAAAAAAAAATTCTATTACCATGTCGATAATTCGGGTTATTTTTTTTGCTGTTCTTTTTTTTATTGGCGCTGGTTTACTTTTAATTATTCTTAACATCAAGCAAGTCTCGGCGGTGGCGAGCTCAATTTCTCAGGCCAAAACAAATTTAGAAGAATCACTTCAATATACCCAAAATCGAGATTTTTTAATTGCCACTGATAAGGCGCAATCAGCCGTTAATAATTTTAAGATTGCTTCCGAAGAAATAGATGGTTTTATGTTAGGGCCGGCTGTTTATATTCCATTTGTAAAAAATTATAAAAGCGATGCTGAACGATTAACTAAGGGAGGGGAACTTTTGGCCACCGCAATGACAAAAGGAACGACTTACGCGGCTAGTCTAAATAGTGTGCTAGGTAAAAATACAAGTTTAGGTTTTTCCAAATTACCTCCTGAAGAAAAAAGACGAATTTTAGCTTCTATTTATAACTCCGAAGTAACCTTACGAGAAATTGAGCAGTTATTAGACCAAAGTCTAACAGAAATTAATTCCGTACAATCCTTTGATTGGATTGCTCCGTTGACTTCCAGAATTAAAGAATTAACCGAAAAAATAACAACTGGTCAAAAAACGTTAGTATCCGCTTCACCGTTGACTAAAATTTTACCATCCATTTTAGGTTATCCAGAAGCCGCGACTTATTTATTTATTCTTCAGAATAGTGATGAACTTCGAGCAACCGGGGGCTTTATTGGTACGTATGGAATTATCCAAACTAAAGATGGTGACTTTAATCGGTTTGAGACTCATGATGTGTATCATTTAGATATTCCGGTCCAAGATAAAATAAAAGTCACGCCACCGGAGGCTTTGAAAAAATATTTAAATAAAGATTGGTATTTCCGGGACGCGAACTGGTCACCAGATTGGCCAACGAGTGCTGAAAAATTATTAGAGTTTTACAACCTGGAAAATAATGCTCAAGCGAAACCCGATCCGATTAAAAACTTTGACGGTGTAATTGCCATTACGCCGGAAATTATTACCGAGTTAATGAAAATCACCGGTCCGATAACGGTTGATGGTGAAACCTATACTTCGCAAAATTTCGTTGATTTACTTCAATATAAAGTGGAGAAAGATTTTGTTCGGCTAGGAGTTTCAAATTGGCAACGAAAGGAAGTCATTGCAGAAATTGCCAAAACTCTAAAGGAACGATTATTAGATTTACCCTTAGATCGCTGGCCAGAATTAATTCGGTTAGTCGGCGATAATATGGCACGAAAAAATGTGTTGTTGTACGACAAAGATCCGGTAATAAAAAAATTAATTTTAGAACAGGGTTGGGGTGGGGAAATGAAAGCAACCTGGGGCGATTATTTAATGGTAGTTGATTCTAATATGGCGGCGCTGAAAACTGATGCGGTCATGAAACGACAAATTGATTATAAAGTAGAGCAGGGGAAAGATGGTGATGTAACAGCGACAGCGACGCTTAATTATTCTCATGAAGGTAGCTTAGATTGGAAAACAAGTCGTTACCAAAGTTTTACTCGGTTATATGTTCCTGAAGGTAGCCGTTTATTAAAAACAACTGGCTTTGCACCAAATTCAGAAATGACCGGAAATGAATTAGGACGTACATATTTTGGAGGCTATGTATTAGTGCCACCTCATCAAACTGCTCAAATCATCATTCAGTATAAGCTGCCGCGCCGGATGGTAGATAATATGACAAAGTATAAAAACTATGGCTTATTTATCCAAAAACAACCAGGAACCGGGCAGGCAGGTTTGTCAGTTGACGCTACCTTCCTTAATAAGATAAAATCCTATGAACCTGTTAACCTTTATTCAGAGACACCGAGCGATAATCGTTTCACCACTACCGGTGATGTAAAGATAGATCGCAATTTTCTCATTACTTTTTAAATATGTTTAGTAAACGAATTGGCATTGATCTCGGTACAACCTACACCTTAGTTCATGTACCTCGACGCGGTATTGTTATTAATGAGCCGTCGGTGGTGGCGATATCAATGAGTGATAAAAAAATCTTAGCCGTCGGTAATGAAGCTAAAGACATGCTTGGTCGAACACCAGGAAATATTATGGCGATCAAACCGTTAAAGGACGGAGTTATTGCTGATTATCATACCACTGAGGCGATGCTTCGTTATTTTATAAATAAAGCGTTGTCTGGTGTACGATTATTTCGTCCGGAAGTTATGGTTGCCGTTCCGGCGGGAATTACGTCAACTGAGCGACGAGCGGTTATTGATGCGACGATTGCCGCCGGAGCTCGCGCCGCTTATATTATTAAGGAACCGATTGCGGCGGCGATTGGCGCTGATATTCCGATTGGTTCAGCTTCAGGACATATGATTGTTGATATTGGCGGTGGTACTTCCGAAATGGCGGTTATTTCTTTAGGTGGGGTGGTTACATCAACTTCAGTTCGGGTCGGTGGTAATCGTCTTGATAGTTCAATAACTGATTACATTCGTCGTAAATATAATTTAGTGATTGGAGAACGAACAGCTGAAGAAATAAAAATTACGATTGGTAGTGCGTTGTACCTCGAAGATAAATTGACGATGGAAGTTCGCGGTCGTGATATCATTACAGGCTTACCTCGTAATATAATGGTAACTTCTGACGATGTTACTGAGGCCATTCAAAATGAGCTTGAAGCAATTATTGCGGCGGTTAAAAATGTCTTACGGGAAACACCCCCAGAGCTATCCTCAGATATTATGGATAAAGGAATGGTCTTATCAGGTGGTAGCTCACAATTACGAAATCTAGATCAATTATTATATCGAACGACTGATGTCCCGGCCTATGTGGCTGATGAAGCGCAGTTATGTGTGGCCAAGGGAACCGGGATTGCTTTGGAGAATTTGGATTCATATAAACGCAGTATTTTTGCAACAAAATAGTTGCTTACATTTAGATTAAAAATTTAGTTTATGCTGATCGGTATTGATGCCTCACGAGCAAATCGTAATCATAAAAGTGGAACCGAATGGTATTCATATTATTTAATTCGCGCCTTAGCTGATTTAGATAAGCATAATCATTATATTCTATATACTGATACTCCGATCAAAGATGGATTGGCTGATTTAACAGCTAATGGAGAAAAGGTACCCTCGATGCCATCAGTCAAACTTGATGGTTTTCAGAAAATTCGCAGTCCTCATCATAATTTTCAAGCCAAAGTTTTAGCTTGGCCTTTTCGTTTTTTTTGGACTCAGGCTCGTCTCTCGCTCGAAATGCTCTGGCATCGTCCTGATGTTTTGTTTATTCCGGCACATGCGTTACCGATTGTTCATCCAAAAAAATCAGTGGTAACTATTCATGATATTGGTTTTCGTTGTGACGAAAATTTATACGAAAAAATAAGAATCGGTGCCCAAAGTCGTCGTAACCACCGTTTTGTAAACTACGTAGTTCGTATACTAAGCTTAGGTAGATATGGAGCTAATAGTTTTGATTATTTGGAGTGGTCAACACGTTATACTTTAAAAAAAGCTAAACAAGTAATTGCGATTTCTGATTTTACAAAAAACGAGCTTATTTCAACATACGGAACGTCAGAAAAAAAAATTAAAGTTATTTATAATGGTTACCCAAAGCAATTATATAAGCCTTTACCTCATGATCACACATCTGCTCATGTGCTAGCTCGTTGTGGAATTACTAAGCCATATTTGTTTTACGTTGGTCGTCTGGAAAAGAAAAAAAATATTGCTATACTTATTGAAGCTTTTGCTTCTCTTAAACATCGTCGAGGGAAAGATTTCATTCATAAGCTCTGTCTGGTCGGAGACGCGAGTTTTGGGTTTGATGAAATTAAATATACAATACAAGAATATAATTTAGAAAAAGATATTATTGTAACTGGGTGGGTTGCTGAAAAAGATTTACCATATATTTTTGCTCAAGCGGATGCTTTTGTATTTCCTTCAAACTATGAAGGTTTTGGTATTCCATTATTACAGGCGATGGCAACTAGAACTCCAATTGCTGCTTCTAATACCGCTTCAATCCCTGAAGTAGCAGCATCGGCGGCTGTTTTCTTTGATCCTAAAAATAGTGAGGCAATGGCCGATGCTCTCGAAAAAGTTCTTTTTGACCAATCAATCCGAGAACAACTCATTCAGGCAGGTCAAATAAGAATTAAAGATTTTAGCTGGGAAAAAACGGCTCGTGAAACCTTGGAATTAATTGAAAAAATGTAAAAAAGAATTCACAGTAATGTGTTATACTGCAACCACATGTTTAATCTAAAAAGAAAAATTTTTACCGGGATAATTTTATTCTCAGTGCTTATTATTAGCCCTTTGTCGGTGTTCGCTGACAATCTAAATACTTTGGAATCTCCGCCGCCAACGTCTATTATTGTTAAGTATAAAAATAAAATAGATATAACATCCGTCCCTATTCCTCAGGGTGTGTTACTCTCGGTTTTTTTAAAAAAATTTAATAATGATCCCATAGTTGAATATGCTGAACCAAATTATATATATCAGGCCTCTATGATACCTGATGACAGGAAATATGACGAACAATGGTACCTAAAAAGAATTAAAGCTCCCGACGCCTGGAATTTTCAATCAACGAGTCCATCAGTGGTAATCGCAATTATTGATTCAGGGGTACAAATTCAACATCCTGATTTACGAAATAACATTTGGTTTAATGCTGATGAGATTGAAGGAAATAAAAAAGATGATGATCATAATGGGTTAGTTGATGATCGGTATGGTTGGGATTTTATTAATAATTCGCCTGATCCTTCTCCAAAGTTTAAAACGGGTTTTACTGAAGCAGGTATTTTACATGGAACTATTGTGGCCGGTATTGCGGCGGCAACGGGAAATAATCAAGAAGGTATTGCTGGAGTTAGTTGGCAGGCGCGTATTATGAGTCTTAAAGCCTTAGATGACGCTGGGAATGGAGACACGGCCAGTGTTGTTCGTTCAATAGATTATGCAATAGCTAAAGGAGCAAATATTATTAATTTAAGTTTTGTGAGTTACTCCTATACGCGTAGTCTTCGAGATGCTGTTCAACGAGCGTATGATGCAAATATTGCAGTGGTCGCACCTGCTGGAAATGAGCAGTCAGCAGGCCATGGAGTTAATTTAAACACTAAACCTATTTACCCAGCGTGTTATAAAAATCTTAAAAACGAACCAATCGTTATAGGTGTGGCAGCGACCGATGGAATTGATCAAAAAGCGGTTTTTTCTGGTTTTGGTAATAATTGTATTTCACTGTCCGCACCAGGAGTGGGATTTTATAGTACCGGTGTTTTTGCTCCTACTAAATCAATTAACGGAAAATTTTTTAATTCATATTACGATGGTTATTGGTCAGGAACTTCAGTAGCCGTACCTCTAGTTAGTGGAACATTGGCTTTAATTCAATCGGTCAATCCTACTTTAACTACAAAACAAGGTATCGAGATGCTTCTAAATACGACTGATAATATTAATGCTCTTAATCCAACCTATGTCGGACAATTAGGACGTGGACGTATTAATGTTAGTAATGCAGTATTAGGGGCAAGAGCGCTTCTATTTAACAAAGAAGCTCGTTTAATTATCGCTCCGATAAATAAAGCGGAGCCCTTTGCTAAAATTACAGATATCGAAGGTAATATATTACATGAATTTTTAATGTATGATCGCGAGTTTCGGGGTGGGGTATCGATTACTTCAGGTGATCTTAATAATGACGGCAATGCTGAGATTATTACGGCTCCTGCTAACCAACTTGAGAGCGACATAAAGATTTTTGATCAAAACGGGAAATTTATCCGACATTTTCTAGCTTACCCGGCTACTTTTCAGGGAGGAGTCAATGTGACAACAGCAGATTTGAATAGTGACGGAAAGTATGAGATTATTACTGCGCCAGCTAGAGGGCTGCGTTCAGATATTAAAATCTTTGATGGACAGGGAAAATTATTAAAATCTTTTTTGGCCTACCCGGCTAGTTTTACTGGTGGAGCGTCAGTAGCTGTCGGAGATGTTATGGGAACTACTACTCCCGAAATTGTTGTTGGAACAGCCAAAGGAGGTATTCCTCAAGTTAAGATTTTCTCTAATAACGGTGTGTTGCGATCGAGCTTTTTAGTAGGAAAAAAAACTGAGGCAACGGGATTACGAATTTCTTTATTGGATATTGATGGTAATGTCCGCCGTCGTCAATCAGAAATTCTCATAACAAGACAAAACGGCTCAGCAGATGCAGTTATTACTGACTATACAGGCAATGTCCGAAAACGCTGGGCGATTTTTCCAACATCGTTTAAAGGTGATGTTCAAACAGTAACAGCAGATATTAATAATGATGGGTCAACTGACATTGTTGCATTCCCGGGTGAGGGAGGTGGACCACATCTTAGATTTTTCAATCGTCTGGGTGAATTTATAAATTCTTTCTACGCCTATTCTCCTGATTTTAATGGGGGAGTACAAGTGGCACTTATGTTTATTAAACGATAACTATATGCGTAATCAAGCAATTTTTGATAAAAAGAATGTACTAGTCATTGGAGGAGCTGGTTTTATAGGTTCTCATTTATGTGATGAGTTAATTAAGGATTCGAAAGTAATTTGTATCGATAATTTTTCTTCAGGTGATGAAAAGAATATTGATCATTTATTAGCGCATCCCAATTTTCGTTTTATTCGACATGATATTTCTGAACCGATTGATTTCAAGAATTTTTTTGAGTTAGATGGGTTTAAGATTGAGTTTCAGGGAATACAGGAAATCTATAACCTCGCTTGTCCGACGACCCCAATCCATTTTCAAAAAAATCGAATAGCAAATCTTTTAGCAAATTCGTATGCTGTAAAAAATGGCTTAGATTTGGCTTTAAAATATCAGTCAAAATTTCTTCATTTTTCTTCTTCGGTAGTGTATGGCTCTCGTGAGGAAGAAAATAAATTAGTTAATGAAGATTATTTAGGAACCGTCGATATGCTTTCCGAACGCTGTTCGTACGATGAAGGCAAGCGTTTTGCGGAGAGCATGGTTAAAACATACAAAGATGTTCATGGTTTGGATACAAAAATTGTGCGTGTTTTCCGAATATATGGTCCGCGTATGGCACTCGACCGTGGTAATATGTTACCTGATTTCATCAGTCATGCCTTAGATAATAGCGACGTCACAATTTATGGTACTGAAAACTTTTCTTCTTCCTTCTGTTATATCAGTGACTGCATTGATGGAATTATCAAATTAATGAATTCTGAAGTTTTTGGTCCGATAAATATTGGTTCCGATCAGGACATCAATATTACCGAAGTAGCTCAAAAAATTATTAATATTCTAGGTTCAAAATCAAAGATTACCTACGCAGAAAATTTATTATTTATGACATCTTTGCCCCTGCCTGATATCTCTCGAGCACGAGATTTACTGAGTTGGATGCCGTTAGTTAAAATTGATGCCGGTCTTGAAAAAACTATTAATAATTTACGAGCCGATAAAAATGTTAAACGAATTGGATATTCAGTATGAAAGTAATTTGTGTTATCCCGACGTATAATAAAGCACCTTATTTAGATAAAGTTATTAAAGGAGTGGCGCCACTAGTTGATCAAGTTATAGTAGTTGATGATGGATCAACTGATGGATCATATGAACTTTTAAAGAATTTACCAGTTGATGTTTTGTGTCATATAATCAATCGGGGTCAGGGCGCCGCCTTAAAAACTGGTACCGAGTTTGCTCTCGAACAAGGAGCGGATATTATTATACACTTTGATTCAGATGGACAATTTCGTTCTGAGGATATAGCTACCGTCATACAACCCTTGCTTGATCAGAAGGCGGATATTGTTTTTGGTTCTCGGTTTTTAGATAATTCTACGGAACTTCCATTTTTTAAAAAATATCTAATAATGCCAATCGCTCGTGGTATTAATCATATTTTTTTCAACATTCATTTAACAGACCCCCAAAGTGGTTTTCGAGCAATGACCAGAAAAGCCGCTGAGAATATCAACTGGCAGCAAGATAGAATGGCACATTGTAACGAAATATTAATTGAAGTTCACCGACGTCCCTTACGGATTCAGGAAGTACCTATTACGGTTATTTATTATGAATTTGGACAAAAATTTTTAGGAGGAATTAGAATTTTAAGAGATTTGTTCTTAGCCCGTCTTAATAAGTAATGTATATATATGTTTCAGGAATATTTAGCCCTCGGAATTATTTTCTTTTTTCTTATTCGCTTAGGTCTTCAGTTACGGCGTAATCAGATCCCCAGAGGACAATTTGTTTTCTGGCTCTGTTTTTGGTTGATTGGTGGGATCTTAGTTATTTACTTAAAAGAAATTGATTTATTTGTTGCTCAACTCGGTTTTTCAGGTTCAGGAATAGAAATTTTACTGTATATTGCTGTGATTATTATTTTTTATTTTATTTTCCGTCTTCGTTTAAAAGTAGAAAAAATGGAAAATGATTTAACGATACTGACCCGAAACATTTCTTTGCGCGATCCCCATTTTTCTAACAAGTCTAAAGATTAATGTATGCGTATTGCTCATATCATTTCCACATTTCCTCCGTATAAGGGAGGCATGGGCAATAGTGTGTATTATTCAGCACGGGAAATGGCTAAGCTTGGTCATACAAATATTATTTTTACTCCGGCTTACGATCCCACGTTGCCGAAACACGAAGTTCTTGAAAAAAATTTAGAAGTTTTTCGACTTAATAGTTTTTTAACCATTGGTAATGGTGCAGTTATTCCACAACTTATCTGGAAGTTACGAGGCTTTGATATTGTTCATCTCCACTATCCATTTTATGGAGGGGCTGAGTTTGTTCTATTCGGACTCCTATTTACTAAGGCGAAATTTATGGTTCATTACCATATGGACACCATCAGTAATGGAGTAAAAGGTTTAATTTTTAAAATATACGCTTTTTTTCTATTGCCTATTATTATTCGAGCCGCCAGGCTTGTTACCTGCGCTTCGATTGACTATGTTAAACATTCGGAAATAAAGGACTATTACCTTGGTCATCAACAAAAATTTGTTCACATACCATTTGGTGTTGATACTGTTGATTTCATTCCTGGGGAAAAATTTTCGGCGCCTACTATTTTATTCGTTGGTGGTCTTGATCGTCAACATAATTTTAAGGGGGTGGAGCAGTTAATTGACGCCTTCGGTATTGTTGGAAAAAAATACCCACATGCTCGTTTAACTATTATTGGTAAAGGAGATCTTGAAGACTATTACCGTGGCCGAATTGCTGCACATATGATGGGGGAGCAAGCGACCATCTTAAATTCAGTTACTGATAGAAAATTAGCAGAATTATATCGGGGGTCTTTTGTAACTGTTTTGCCTTCGACGAATCGTGGTGAGGCTTTTGGCTTGGTCTTACTTGAGTCTTTGGCTTCAGGCACGGCTGTCATAGCCTCAAATTTGGCGGGTGTACGAAACGTATTTAATAATAATGAACATGGATATCTTGTACGACCGGGCGACGTGGACGATCTAGCAGAAAAACTTGAGAAAATTTTAGCTAATGAAAATAAAACTTTAGCTCTTGGTAAAGCGGGGCGAGCATGGATTGAAAAAGAGTATAGCTGGAAAAAATTTAGTCAGCGTTTAGAAGCCGCCTATTGCCGAGTTCTCTATACGCCAACGGACATTAATAGTGGACCATTATTAGCTTCAGATGATGAATAATATGAAAGTTTGTATAATTCATAGCTTATGGGGGAGATTTGCTCGTGGGGGTGCTGAGCACGTTATTTCTTTATTAATTACTGAATTACAGCATCAGGGAAATGAAGTAGTCGTAATAACAACTTCTCCTTTGGAAAATCAAATAGAACTTGAACGTTCTGGACTAAAAGTCTATTATTTAAAATCAGTTTTTTATAATCTTAATCAATTGGCTTATTGGCAAAGATTTTTTTGGCATATTTTAAATGCGTTTAATCTCAGAAAATATTTTGAAATTAAAAAAATTATTGAACATGAAAAACCGAGTATGGTGTGGACTCATAATATACTGGGGTTTGGTTTTTTAATTTTAAAACTTTTTAAAAAAAGATCATATCGACATCTTCACACCTTACATGATATACAATTGCTCCATCCTTCTGGTTTATTAATATGGAAGCGAGAATCGATAATTACGTCTTTTGTTGCCCAGGTGTATCAATATATTATAAAATCGTATTTTAGCAATGAGGTAATTATTATTTCTCCTTCAAAATGGCTTTTAGAACTACATACAATACACGGTTTTTTTCCAAATAATTCTTTAATTATTTTGCCAAATCCAGCTTTGTTAGATACGGAAAATGGTAATCCACCTGAAATTCCTAGATCTAGTGAGGTTGTCACTTTTTTATTTGTTGGTCAAATTGAAAGTCATAAAGGTATTGAGGTCTTACTTGAAGCGTTTAGCCTTCTCCCTAATATACATCTTCGTTTACTCGTAGTGGGCGATGGATTGATGCTATCGTATTTACAAAAAAATAATTCAGATCAAAGAATCACTTTTTTGGGCCATAAGTCTTTAGACGAAGTAAAGAAAATAATGAAAGCAGCTGATTGTTTAGTGGTACCATCGCTCTGTTATGAAAATTACCCCACAGTTATTTTAGAAGCCCGGGGTGTTCTCTTACCGGTAATCGGATCTAACTTTGGTGGTATTAAAGAAATGATTAAAAATGAAGAATTTTTATTTATTCCGACGTGTGAAAATATTAGAGAAAAATTAGTTTATTTCTCTGAAAATCATCAAAAAATAAAAACTGAATCAATAGAACATAATGATTTGTTTTTATTATCTGTCGAGGATTATTTAAAACGACTTCCACTTAATTAAGTATTGATTAGTTTTTAAAAACAAAGATTGTTATTTGACCATCAGCGATAGAAATTTCTTGATCAGCGATCGATCCTAATTCGGGACGAAGCTTATCAGCGGCCCACCAATAATCATTTAAGACAAAATAAATTGTTTGAACTCCGGTTAGTTTTCGAGTGTTTTGTATTATTTCTATGTTCGGTTTTGAAATCATTTCTAAATATTTTTGGTATAAGGGTCCACCCGTTGGTACTGGATAATAAAACATAGAGCTATAATATTTTTTAAAACCGAATTCTCGAAGAGAAGCAGCACTTACTTGTTGATTAGCTAAAACAATAAAGTCTTTGTTTAAAGCGTTAGTATTAATCCAGTGAACAGCTAGAATATCGGCTTCTGAGGTCGCATAACCATGACTATTAGCATAATGATCAAAGCGGGGATAGGAAAGATAAAAAGACGTTGTAACGAGAATAGTGATTAAAATGGTTAGGCCGAGTTGTACCGAGATTGTTTGTTTTTTGATTCGAATGATAACATCTTCCAGAGTTAAAAAAATAAAAGGTAAGAGAAATAAAGAAGTTATCCAAAATAATCGTTCTGGATAGTCTACCCGTTCATAATCAATTAAATAATTAAAATCAATTGTTAAGGTAATTATTCCCGCGAGAAAAAGAGCTAAAGCTGGAAGACCATAATGTCTGAAATAATTAAATGTTTTTTGAGTGTAGGCTAATGACATTCCTTTTCCTATTAATAATAAAAAAACTAAACCACGACCCGCCGCAATAAAATATGTGAGATTAAGCCAGATATTTTCTTTATTCGGATTTTGGGGTAGTAAAAAAGAAAAAAAGGAAGTAAGATCAGGAGAATGAAAATGAAAACCGGTCGTAATACTGGATTGTGATAATAAGAAAAAGGCTAAGGGTAGGATTATTAGATATCCAAGAAAGGAAGAAATTTGTAATATATTTTTTTGAAAAGTGGGTTTTATTTTTATAATTAGAAAACTGAAAGCTAGTAGAACTGCTGGAACGCCAGCAATTGGTTGGCACGTGAGGGCAGCGAGAGCAAGTAACCAAAGTATTATTTCATCACCTCTATTTTTTAACCCGAGGGACCATATAATAGTTAGAACTAAGAATAAGTAACCTAGATTTTGAGGTGTAGTGACAATAAATAAGCTAAAAGGCAGAATGAGCAGAAGTAAAAGTATACTGTTTTTAAGAACAGATTTTCCGGGGTAAGAATGATTAAAGGTTAATGGTAATAAAACGGCCGATAAGAGGGGAACGAGTAGTTTATCCCATAAAGAAATACTTGCTCCAAAAAATGTGTGAAAAAAAGTAACTAGACTATATTGGCCCAAATAATAAAAAGTTGTTGGATAAATTCGCCCGAGTTCTTCGATGGCTTTGACGGCCGCTTGATGAACAAAGGGATCGTAACCATACCCAATTTTGTAAATAATCAAGGCAGCTGAAAATGTCCAAAAATAATGATTAATTAAAAAAAACGGTGATAGTTTTTTTTCAGTTTGAGTGAGAAGCCAAAATAAACAGGCAGTTCCCAGTCCGTATATTATAAACTCAAGTTGTGGTAGGACATCCCAGGGACTCAAAAGTGATCGATTACTTTGATATTTAAAAAACAGGAAAATACCAAGTAAGAAAAAGAAATTATAAAGTAGACTTACGGCTCGTACTTTTTTTGAAAGAGGAATACTAATTATTTTTTCTTCATTTTCATGTGGACGTTTAAAGTATTTTTTTAGGCCAAACGTTAATATAAGAGATAAAAGAAAAACCACTACTCGCAGGATAGTAGGTAAACCAAAGGTAAGATATATAAGAGTACCAATAATCGCAATTGACGAAATAAAGGCTAAAAATAGAGGGGTAATAAAGTAGCGATTTTTTGCCATAGAAAATAGGTATTGTTTTTATAATAGCAAAAATAGGGTAATTACTGCTAATATATGATTAACTATGAAACGACTACCTTCTCATAAGATAAAGCAATATCTCGAGCGTCCGGACGGTGAGCTAGATTTACATGGTCAGACTAAACTGGAAGCTCTTCACGAAGTTCAGCTTTTTCTTAGACGAGCTGAAATATTAGGCTGGCACCGGGTAAAAATTATAACGGGAAGGGGATTAAATTCTCCTGACGGTAAGGCAGTTTTAAAGGAATCAGTTAGTAACTGGCTGCGGCAAGCTGATTACAAGTTTAAAGAAGCGTCTGGTAAAGAAGGGGGTCCAGGAAGTTTAGTAGTTGATATAGGTTGATTTTTATAGCAATATAAGTATAATACAACTATTCATTATAGTTCATTTATAAAATAATTTTAAAGAAAGGAGGAAAATTGAATCGCGACTTCATAATTCTTATTATCGATCCAGATACTTTAGGAATAGATAATATTGAGGCAATACTTATAAATAAAGTAGGTATACCTCATAAAAATCTGTATACTCTAGAAGATGAAGAAATAAATAAATATTTTCAAAATCTTCAAGAAGAAATTGTAACAATTTTTGTTTTCAGGTCAGACAGGCAATTTTTTTACAAATCATTTCAGGGATTTCCTTTGGAGAAAATAAAAGAGAAGTTCAGGAAAAATTTTACAAAATGGAAAAGTTTTCTCGAAAAAGCGCCTTCATTAAGATTAAAGATCTACGATAAAACCAAAAAGTATACAATAAAAACTTTTAATGATTCGGAAGAAACAACAGCCGAAAAAATAAAGTTTTTACGTCCCTTTTTGGAAGGATTCTGTCCGTCTTCTTATACGCAAATTTAGGGATTTCTTGAATAAGAGGGCTATTAATAAATAGTCCTTTTATATTTGTAAAATATGTAAGTACCTGATACTTTAATAGTATGAAACTAACTTACTTTAGAGAACTTATAAAATCCAACGTTTCTTCATTAATAGTAATTGGAGCGGCTTTTTGTTTCTTCATTTTCGCCTCTTCATTCAACTATCTGAGCCAAGATAGTGATTTTCATAAATGGCTTTCACCTGATGAAACTGCCAATTATACAGTTGCTAAATTATATGCTGAAACCGGAAATTTTCAGTTTTTTGAAAAATATAATTTAATTGCTAGCGATATTATTCACCCACGAAGTTTTAGATCAGATTGGGGTTGGATAAAGCCAATGAGTTTTATCGGTTTACCATTTATATATGGTTCAATCGCTCGAGTACTGGGAACAGCCACCTTACCGTATCTGACGCCATTCTATGGTGCTCTTGGTATTATATTTTTCTACTTACTTATCAAAGAACTTTTTAATAAACAAACCGCATTATTTTCTGCGTTGCTCTTATCAGTTTTTCCGATATATATTTATTTTTCGGCTCGAAGTTTTTTTCATAATATTCTATTTATCGTCATGTTGATTATTGGTAGTTATTTTTCGGTTATCATGACAAAAAATCGTTCTGAAAAAATTGGGTCATATTTTAAAAAAAATCGTCTTAATCTACTGTCGGCATTTTTAGCCGGTCTTTTTTTTGGTTTAGCGATAATTACTCGCACCTCTGAATTAATTTGGGTTGGACCATTATTACTTGGATTATACATTTTCAATTTTAGAAAAGTTGGTATTATTAAACTTTTTATTTTAGTATGTGGCATTCTTATCGCTTTGATGCCCGCTTTTTATTGGAATCAAGTTATGTACGGTCATTGGTATTCAAGTGGTTATCCGGAATTGAATAGCTCCCTCGGTACGCTCACCGAAAACGGCGCGACGTTAGCTCAAACAACGTTTGCCGGACATTTTTTAGATATCAAACCTGTTTTGGCAAAAATTAAAATGACTATTTTTCATTTTGGATACAAACCTCGACAAAGTTTAAATATGTTTGATAAATATGTCTATAACATGTTTCCCTGGTTATTTTGGGGAACATTGACAGGAATAATTTTATTCTTTGCACGGTTTAAAAACTATAGTAAGGGACGCTGGTTATTTTTCTTGACTTGGGTCGGTTTATCCATTATTTTAGTTTTATATTATGGCAGTTGGTTATTTTTTGATAATCCCGATCCAAAAAGTTTTACCATTGGTAATTCCTATACACGATACTGGTTACCATTGTACTTAGGGGCGATTGTTTTTACGAGTATTGGTGTTACTATTATTTCTGGCTGGTTACGTCGTCCGACGTATATTTTAATGCTGCGTGCCATTGTTTTTGCTGTCATTGCTACAATCTCGATTCGCTTTGTCTGGTTAGATCCGGCTGAAGGGCTTGCGGTTTCTATTGCTAAGCAAGCTCAAGCAAAAGAAGAGTGGAAGCAAATATTGAATCTTACTGAGAAAAATTCAGTAATTATTACACGATATCATGACAAAGTTCTGTTTCCTGAAAGAAAAGTAATCATTGGTTTATTTAATGATAAAAATATGATTACTGAATATTCCAAATTAGTAAAACGATTGCCGGTTTATTATTATAATTTTAGTCTACCTGAAAAAGATATTAATTATTTAAATAATGGAGCTTTACGAGAAGCGGGAGTCGAATTAATTCTAGTTAAGCAAGTTACTAATATTTTTACTTTATATCACTTACGACCTGTGCCGATTGGCCCAAGGTTAATCTCTGCTACTTAAAATGTAATTAAACATGATTTATATAAACCCTAAGCAATGAATAAATTCGCTGCGTATATGTTATAATCGTTGTATGAATAATAATTCATTAAGTGGCTCTCGAATTGGAATTGATGCCCGTTTCTATGGTCCTTTAGGCAAGGGCCTGGGTCGCTATACTCAAGAAATTGTTGACCGAGTGACAACGCTTGACCGAAAAAATTATTATGTTGTTTTTTTAAGTCATAAAAATTTTGATGAGTTTGTCTCCGAAAATCCTCGAGTTAAAAAAGTGTTAGCTGATGTTCATTGGTATGGATTAGCTGAACAAATTATTATGCCTCGTCTGATAGCTCAAGAAAAAATAGATTTAATGCATTTTCCTCATTTTAATGTTCCGATATTTTGTCCAACAAAATTTGTTGTTACGATTCATGATTTAATTTTGACAAAATTTCCGACGACACGAGCATCTACGTTGGGACCCGTTAAATACTTTCTTAAAAATATAGCTTATCGCTTTGTGATTAATCGAGCAATTCAGCGATCAGAAAAAGTGATAGCTGTTTCCCATTATACTAAAGATGATATTATTTCTCAGTTTAATGTTGATCCGAAAAAAATTATAATGATTTACGAAGGGGTGGCCGGTTTAGAGGATTCGACTGATAAGAGATATGCGGCTAAATTAAAATCGGCCGAAATTTTATCAGGTTATTGTATTCTTGAACCCTATTTACTGTATGTTGGTAATGCCTATCCCCATAAAAACCTCGAAATGTTAGTAAGCGTTTTTTTAAAATTACGGAAAAAATTTTCCGATCTCAAATTAGTGTTAGTTGGTCGTGATGATTATTTTTATCTTCGACTTAAAGAATTTGCTCAAAAAGAATCAAGTTTGAAAGATTTTGAAGCAATTATTTTTCCGGGGTATGTTCCTGATGAGGATTTACAAACATTATTTAAGCATGCCGCTCTCTATGTTTTTCCTTCAAAATATGAAGGTTTTGGTTTACCGCCCTTGGAAGCAATGTCTTATGGCTGTCCGGTGGTTAGTTCGAATGCTACTTGTTTACCAGAGATTATGGAGAATGCGGCTATCTATTTTAATCCACATGATGAAAAAAAAATCGTCAGTGTTATACAAGAAATCTTAAGTGATCAATTTCTAAGAAGCGAATTGGTTAAAAAAGGCTATGAACAAATAAAAAAATATAATTGGGAAAATGCGGCTCATCAAACAGTTACTGTCTACCAGGGAGTACTTGATGATATTTCATAACAAAAGTATGACTTTTTCTCGACCATCAACAAATAATTTCCAGATAGCTTGGCGACGACTGACTATTATTAGAATTTTTTGGTGGCTCGGGCGTCTGTTTAAAAGTATAGTATTACTTTTAGGAGAAGCTGTATTTAAAATTATTCGTTTTCTCGGTCTATTTTTAATAGAAATTGCCTATGGATTGAAATTAAAATTTGTTGATTGGAAATATGCGGAAAAGAAAAATCGACTGCAGTTTCGTTCAGCCCTCTTTTTTTTATTTTCCGCCGTGTGGGTTTTACCAAAAGCTGTATTTCATTTCTTTAGTCGGTTAGGAAAACTTGGTTTTGATACGGCCGAACGAAGTCAGGCCAAAGTGATTACAGATACTCATGAAATTTTTAAAATTGAGCGGACGGCTGATTTTAAGCCATCATTTAGTTGGAGTTTAGTAAATTTTGTTTTAACGTTGCTTCTCATAATTTCACCCATTCTTATCTTTGCTGAGTGGCGAAACATTGAAGTCGTTAAGAATAGGGTGCTAGTTTCCGGAACCACTGCTTTTAATAAACTATTTTCAGCCAAGGGTCTTTTAGAAGAAAGGAACATTCCGGAAGCACAAAACGCTTTTAGTGATGCCAGTCAAAATTTTATAATAGCGCAAAGTGATTTGTCTTCAGTTAATTCTTTCTTATTTGAAGTGGCCTCGGTTTTGCCAAATAAATCAGCACGGTTAGCGGCCTCCAGTAAACATTTAATTACGGCTGGCCAGCTTTCGGCAGATTTGGGTAATAACTTAAGCCGTGCATTAAAATTACCTGATGGAAAAGAACCGAGTGTAAGCAATTTTATAAACAATTTTTTAATATACGCTGAACCCTCTTTACCTATTGCCAAAAAGTTAGAGAAAGAAATGACCGCGGTCGATGTGGAAACATTGCCGCCGCAGTACCAAGTCCAGTTTAAAGATTTTTCTGGAAAGACTACTTTTTTAGTGAGTAGTCTTGAAGAATCAATCAGATTAGCAAAAGAAGCTTCGATATTTTTAGGAGATGAAGTTGATAAACGGTATATGCTGGTTTTTCAAAACAATAGTGAAAAAAGAGGACCTGGCGGCTTTATGGGAAGTTTTGCTTTAGTGGATTTGAGACGAGGTCAAATTGCTAAATTAACTGTTCCTAAGGGAGGGACATATGACACCGAAGCAGGTTTATCAGAGATCATTGCCGCTCCCGAGCCTTTACGCCTTCTAAATTCACGTTGGCATTTCTGGGATGCCAACTGGTGGCCCGATTGGTCAATGAGTGCCCAGAAGGTGATGTGGTTTTATGAAAACAGTAATGGCCCCAGTGTGGACGGAGTTATTAGTTTAACACCAACCGTAATAGAACGTGCTTTGGAAATTATTGGACCGATTGATATGACAGCTGATTATGGTGTTATTATTGATGCTAATAATTTTTGGACGACCACTCAAACTTTTTCTGAACAGAAACCAAATGTTACCCGCGAACCAAAAAAAATTATTGGTGATTTAATAAATCATATAATAGAAGAACTTCCGAAACGTCTTTCTCCCGAGAAAACAATTCAATTGATTTCACTATTGGAAAAGAACTTAAATGAAAAACAAATTTTAGCTTATTTTAATGATCCGACTCTGGAAAAATCGGTTCAACGTTTTGGTTGGAGTGGAGAAATAAAAGAAACAAAAAATGATTATGTAATGGTTGTTAATACTAATATTGGCGGTCAAAAAACTGATCGGGTGATTAAGGAAACTCTTGAACATAAAGCAAAAATCTTGCCCGATGGCTCAATAATTGATACTCTTACGATACGACGTCAGCATACTGGTATGAAGGGTGAGACATTTGTTGGTGTGAGAAATGTTGACTGGCTCCGGGTCTATGTCCCACTGGGAAGTAAACTTATTTCAGCGAGTGGTTTTGAGATTCCTGATGCCTCGCTCTTTGAAGGAGTTGATCCAAAAGCCAAAAATGATCCTGACTTAGAAGCGGAAAGAGCTGCGATAATTGATACAAACTCTCAGACCAAAGTTTACCAAGAAAAAGATAAAACTGTTTTTGCTAATTGGTCCATGGTTGATCCCGGCGAGACTGCTATATTAACAGTGAGTTATCAACTGCCTTTCAAAGTGATTAAAGAAGAGCCAACTGATTTTCTTTCCACCCTTAAACGTCTGATTCAAAGTGAGCGTCAAAATGAATATTCATTATTAGTACAAAAACAACCGGGCGCTCTTAATACCACCCTTCGTTCTAATCTAGAAATTGTTGATCAGCCTAAAATTTCTTGGTATTATCCAAAGGATTTAGAAGTAAATAATGGGTGGTTAATCGAACGACCACTAGATAATGATTTTTTTTCAGCCATTCTTTTTAAATAATAGTTATGACAAAAATAGATTCCATAAAAGATTCATCACTTCTACAAGCGAACAAACGTAAGGCGACTCGTTCTGAGCTTTCGGAATTTATTGAACGCCCATTGCCATCCGAAAAAGAAGTAAAAAAATTTGATTCGTATCTAAAGAATGGTCGAAGTAGTCAAATGGTTTCCGACAGCCTTTCTAAAATTTACGAAGGCGACAATGGAGAGCGGGTCAATGTTCAAGAGGTTAATATAAAACGTCGTCGCAATATATGGTTACGAATCGGATCAATTATTTTCTATATTGCCATTGCCGGTGGAATAATCGCCGGTGTGTACATTGGTTTTTTTAAGAATACAGGAACTGATTCCTCACTACAATTTGCGATAACGGCCGATCAGGCGATTCAAGCTAACCAGGAATTTACCTACACACTTGATTATAGCAATCAAGAAAATATAGTTTTAACTAATCTGGAATTAACGGTAGTATATCCTGATAATTTTATATTAACTGACACCTTCCCAGCGGCGAGCCGCGACAATAATAAATGGAGTTTGCCTAATATCAGAACCTTTTCGAGTGGTCAAGTAAAGATTCGTGGGCGCTTAATCGGACCATCTGGTCAATCCAATGTTTTATTTGCTGACCTCACATATCAGCCTGAAGGAATAACGAGTAGCTTTAAAAAATCTGCTAGCATTGATACGGTCTTAGTAAGTTCAGGACTTGATATTGTTACTTCGGCCCCTGGTAGTGTTTTGATTGGGGAGGATTCTGTGGCGACGGTTTCCTGGTTACCGCAAGAAAAAAATTCAATTGACCACTTTACGATTCGATTGGAAAAAAATGATAATGTAAGTTTACTTAAAAGTGATCTCCCTGATGGAGTAACTTCTGATGAGGATAATGTATGGTCTGTTGCTTCAATTACAAACAAAGAACCACTGGCAATTAAATTTAAAGTTAATGATAAAAACAAAGAGAACGAAGAGTTAAAGTTATCTTTTGAATACACACCTGAGAATAGTTCCAAATCGTATATTTTTGATACAAAAACTATAAGTATTGAAATAATAAAAAATAGTTTAAACTTATCAATTACCGCCAATGGTCAAAGTAGTGATCAAGGGATTGATTTTGGTCAAACAATTAATTATTCGATTTCTTATGCCAATAAAGGTGAGGTGACGATGTCTAATGTCATTATCACGGCGGTTATAGATAGTGACGCCCTTGATTGGAGAAACCTTGAGGATACTAATCATGGAAGAACCACAAGCTCAACAATTATGTGGACCGGAGATGAAATTCCTGATTTGAAATCTTTAGCTAAGGACCAGCAGGGAACAATTGAATTTACAGTTCCCGTTCGACCGACCACTGAAGCAAAATTAATTAGTCGTTTTGAGATACAGAGCTATGCGCAGTTTGCGTTAGGCGGTGTTGCCGTTGATCAGACAAATGACAATCAAGCTAATCGGTCTAATCAACTAACTTTAAAAATCAATTCTGATATTAATTTAGATGAAGCGGTTCGTTATTTTGATGAGGATAATATTGGCGTTGGCACGGGACCTTTGCCACCAAAAGTTGGTGAAACGACAACCGTTAAAGTTTACTGGACAATAAAAAATAACCTACATGAAATTAGTGGCTTGCGAGTAGCGACTACTTTACCGTCGGGAGTTACATGGGATTTTAAAGATCAGGCGAGTGTTGGTTCTCTACAGTACGACTCAATTACGAATCAAGTCATATGGGAAATTGGTCGATTGCCCTTATCCGTGCCACTCATTAAAGCAGAGTTTAGTATTGCTTTAAAGCCTCGAGCGAGCGACTTTAATAAAATTATGATTCTAGCATCAGGAACAACTTTGGTTGGCCAGGATAATCAAACTACTTTCCCGATTAATAAAGTTCTTAAAGCACAAACAACTAAATTAGAAAAAGATGATATCGCTAATACAGATGGTATTGTTCAGTAAATATGTATAAAATTCTTTCTCGTTCTAAAACCTCAAAAGCTCGAAAGGGAATATTGAAAACGGCGCATGGTTCTTTGCCAACGCCGTTTTTTATGCCGGTCGCCACTCAAGGAACTATTAAATTGGCGAGTGCAGAAGATATGAGGAAGCTTGGTTCGAATATTTTATTATCGAATACGTATCATCTCATGCTCCGGCCGGGAGAGAAAGCAATAAAAAAACTCGGCGGACTTCATAAGTTCATGGATTGGCAAGGTGCTATTCTAACGGACTCTGGCGGTTTTCAAATTTTTTCATTAGCCGCTGACCGAACAAAATCTGGAAAAAGCTTAGTGAAACTTTCCGAGAAAAGTGTTGAATTTAAATCATATATTGATGGGAGTAGTCATGTATTAACTCCCGAACGAAGTTTGCAAATTCAGATGGATTTAGGTGTTGATATCGCCGTTTGTCTTGATGAGTGTGTGGCTTTACCGGCCCAACGAAAGTATTTGGAGCATTCAGTAGTTTTAACCACGGCCTGGGCAAAACGAACAAAACAATATTTAGAAAAAATAAAAAGTAATAAGCCCTTGGTATTTGCGGTTGTTCAGGGTGGTATTGAAAAAGATTTACGTTTGCAAAGTGTCCAAGAATTAGCTGATTTACAATTTGATGGATACAATATTGGCGGATTGGCGGTTGGGGAAACTAGTGATGAGATGTATAGAGTGCTTGATTATACCGCTGAGGCACTACCGGAAAATAAACCACGATATTTAATGGGGGTAGGGTATCCGGAAAATATTATAGAAGCGGTTAAGCGAGGAGTAGATATGTTTGATTGTGTAATTCCGACTCGAGAAGGAAGACATGGACGATTGTTTTGCGAAAAGAAACAAACTGATAGAGATATTAAAAATTTATTAAATACAAAAAGAAAAGCAACCCCTGCTTTTTATGAAACAATCACCATTACTAATCAAAGGTTTAGCAAAAATCGACAGGCAATCAATTCTGCCTCTGTTTTCCCGGAGTTACGAAATTTATCCCGGGCTTATTTGCACTATCTTTTTAAAATAAATGAACCTTTAGGTCAGCGCTTAGCCACTTTGAATAATTTGGAGTTTTACAAAGAATTGATGACTAAAATACGAAAAAATTTATAATTATTTCAACTTTATTTTTATTTTAAATTGTGCTAAAGTAGAAGTATTAATCAAGTAATTTAACTTGATTTTAAACCATTTATTTATATTTTATGCCAAATTTTGAACAAATACCAATGAATGAAGAGATAGAGGATACAAAAACTGAAAAGGAAGATAATGAAAATAATAAGAAAAAAAGCGGCTGGATTGGTCGAACGATTCGTAACACTGCGGCTGGTGTTTTGTTAGCAACTGGCGTGGGCGAGGCTCTTCCTGCCGAGTCAGCTGAAGCTAAGTTTGCCGATAAAACATTGGATATAAATGGAGAGATGCTTGACTCAGTTAAAACTAAAGAATTAGGTAGTCCTTTGGGTATTGAAGCAGAACAAGATGATCTTGAACTCAGAACTTTTTCTTTGAACCAATTAGGAATTTCAATGAAAGATCTACAGAACGAATGGCTCATGTATTTTAATAAAGAAAAGCATAGTTATAAGGGTAATTGGGGAGATGTAAAGGGTCGATCGGCCCATGCACAGATGTTTTCAGATTTTGTTAGCAAAAAAGTTGAGAAAATTTGTGGCAAACGTTGCTTCGTGATGACAGACAAAGAAAGTAAAGAGATTTCAGATCAATATAAAAAAAGAGCAGAAAACGAAGATCAGGCACCACAAACTTATATTGACCAAAGGGAAGTAGTCGGTGGCGAAACAGAAACTTCATTTGTAGTCAATCGATCAAAAAGAAGTAGTACTGGTGCATTAGAGTTTACTCACGTTCATAGTAATAATTTTCCATTCCACGATGAGAACGGTTCCCCTATTGAATTGGTTATTAAAATTCAAAAATAATAATCGTACACAGGAATAATTTTCTGATTAACTAAAAACAACCAAATATTAATCGGTTGTTTTTAGTTTATATTTGAGTTGAAAAGAAGCGGAATATTTAATTATTTCAAATACTTTATATAAAAAAATCCCAATCTGTAGAACAAGATTGGGAAGCTACATAAGAATATTCACTAGGTCTACGTATGACCGCGGCTGCTGACACGTAGTTTAATGCCACCTTTATCTTGATGTATTTATATCAAGAGCAGTTTAACCTCTTCCGAGCCTTCATCCTGCAATATTCTTATAAGCCATTATATTTATAGCTAGTAAGCTATTTTAAGTCAAGAGAATATTGAATTTTGTATGTAATTCCATTATACTACGAACTATTATGAATTCTTCAGAAATTCGTCAAAAATATATAGATTTTTATAAAGCTCGGGAACATGTTTTTATTCCGAGTGCTTCGTTACTTCCGCAAAATGATTCATCATTACTATTTGTTAATTCTGGAATGTTTCCTCTGGTACCGTATTTACTTGGTCAAAGACATCCGGCCGGGGTTCGTTTGGTTAATAGCCAGAAGTCATTTCGAACGGAAGATATCGAAGAAGTCGGTGATAATCGTCATAACACCTTTTTTGAAATGCTTGGTAATTGGAGCTTGGGAGATTATTGGAAATCAGAGCAACTTCACTGGTGGTATGAATTTTTAATTGAAAAATTAGAGTTTGATCCAACTAAATTATATCAATCTATATACGTGGGGAGTGCTGATGGACAAATCATCAAAGATACTGAATCAATCGAGATCTTGTTACAAATATTTGCAAAGTACAACATTGATGCTGATGAAGCCCCTGATATGGTTGCTGGTAAAGAACCAGGAGAAGAATTACATATTGGTGAGAATAAATATCGAATTTTTGCTTACCGTGATAAAAATTGGTGGCAACGAGGAGATGCGGTTGGAGAATTAGGTGGCCCTGATTCAGAAACCTTTTATGATACTGGAAAAACTCATGATTTAAAGTACGGAAAATTTTGTCATCCTAATTGTGACTGCGGTCGTTTTATTGAAATTGGAAATTCAGTATTTATGCAGTATCAGAAAACAGAAAATGGTTGGAAGGAACTTGAAAATAAAAATGTTGATTTTGGTGGGGGACTCGAACGCCTTACTATGGCCAAACAAAATAATGGGTTTCGTACAGACTTATTTGCTGAGGCCATTCAAAAAATTGAAGAGTTATCAGGCAAAAAATATGAGTCTGATAATCGTCCCTTTGAAATAATTGCTGATCATTTGAAAGCGGCGACTTTTATTATGGGTGATGAAAAGGGGATTGGTCCCTCTAATACCGATCAGGGTTATATTGCCCGTCGTTTAATTCGGCGAGCAATTCGTTTTGGTCGTCAGCTTGGAATTACTGAGAATCAGTGGACGGATAAAATTGCCGATATTTATATAAAGAATTATCAATCAGTGTACGGAGAATTAGAAAAGAATAAGACTTTTATTATTGATCAATTAACAAAGGAAGAAGTAAAATTTAGAGAAACTTTAGAGAGAGGGGAAAAAGAGTTTGAAAAATTTTCTGGTAATATAAGTGGGCAACAAGCGTTTGACTTATATCAAACCTATGGTTTTCCAATTGAAATGACGATTGAGCTAGCGAATGAAAAGGGCGTAAGTGTTGATGAACAATCGTTTCAGGAAGAATTAGGCAAACATCAAGAGCTCTCCCGAACTGCTTCTGCAGGTAAATTTAAAGGTGGGTTGGCTGATCATAGTACTGAGGTTACTCGCTTGCATACCGCGACCCATCTCTTGCTGGCCGCTCTACGAAAAGTACTAGGAGATCATGTTTATCAGAAAGGTAGTAATATAACTGGTGAACGGTTGCGTTTTGATTTTCCGCATTCTGAGAAAATGACTTCAGAACAGATTTCCGAAGTGGAGAAGATAGTTAATCAAGCAATAGAATCGAAATTACCAGTTCACTTTGAAGAAATGTCCTTAGATAAAGCTCGGGAAATTGGAGCGAGTGGCGTCTTTGATTCTAAATATGAAGAATTAGTAAAAGTCTATTTTGTGGGTAATCCAGATAACTATTATAGTAAAGAAATTTGTGGAGGACCTCATGTGGAGAATACCGGTGAGTTAGGACATTTTAAAATTCAGAAAGAAGAGAGTTCATCGGCTGGGGTAAGAAGAATTAAGGCGGTTTTGGAACAAATTTAAAAACTTATTTTCCTAAATAAAAAGACCATTCAAGCAATGGTCTTTTTTAGTTTCTTTAAAGAAAGGGTTGAAGTACGTTATATATATTTTCTTGCTTTAGTCTTTTTTCTATTCTTTTTTGATGTTCATATCCTTTTTCTTCTTCTTTGATTATTTTTTGAGCTCGTTTTATAGCGCGGTTAACTCGGGTTGTATATATGAAGGGTCCCCAGGCGCTATTTTTTTCGCCATCTTTTTGATAACAAGCAAAACGGAAGCTTTGATTTTTTTCAGCTGCTGATAAGTTAAAACCGTCTTTATTACAGTTCCAGGATCGATATTCTTTGAGTAGGGTTTTAATGGTGCGAGTTATTGACTCATTTATTCTTTCAGGATTGTCTCCATTTTTAGATGTATCAATAACAAATGATTTTAAAATAAGAACTTTTGTGTTTTTCTTAAAATCAGGAAATTCTCTATAGAAATAAATTAGAAGCCTTTCTAGATTATCCAGGCACTTATCCCAAGATCCCTCTTTGTCTATGACCGGGCCAAAATCAGTCATATCTATTTGATATTCTTTTTTTCTCTTCATTTTTGATTATTTTTGAAGTTTCTATATTTGCCTAAGGCACGCTTAATTCATTTTAGGTATAACCTATATAAAATGAATTTGCAATATATGGTTAGGAATCTTTTACTAGCCGAGAGTTACTTCAGTAAAATCTCTTAAAAATTGCTAATATTAGATTAATTAATTCCGTAGCTTTCAATAAAACCCAATCTCTTGACATTTCTTAACTCCCCCTATATAATAATTTCACACGTAAGATATCCACAAAAGTGTATATATTACTTACATTTGTTACCAAAGATTTTGGTAAATAAATTTTTTACCAAATTTTTTGTTTTTTTAATGTCAGAAAATAATTCCAAAGATTTTATTGAAGTCGAAGGTGAAGTTCTTGAACTTATGCCAGCTACTTCATTTAAAGTGAGGCTCGATAACGGTCACGAGATTCTTGCCCACTTATCAGGTAAAATGAGAATGTTTCGCATTCGCATTGCACCAGGGGACCGAGTGAAGATTGAAATGAGTCCCTATGATTTAACCAAGGGCCGAATAACCTTCCGCCTGTAATTTTTATTCATGAAAGTACGAGCTTCTGTAAAGAAAATTTGTAAGGACTGCAAAACAATCCGTCGTAATGGTCGGGTTATGGTTATTTGCAAAACTCCGAAGCATAAGCAACGTCAAGGTTAATCCATATGGCAATACGTATCGCAGGTGTTACAATCCCAAATGAAAAGCGTGTTGAAATCGCTTTAACGTATATTTACGGAATTGGTCGTCAAACAGCCACTAAAATTTTAACTTCAGCTAAAATTAATCCAGATACTCGAGTTAAGGATTTAGGGGAAGAAGAAGCTAACCGTCTTCGTGTTTTGATTGAAAAGGATATGAAGGTTGAGGGAGATTTGCGCCGAGATGTGAGTGCAAATATAAAGCGTTTAAGAGATATTAACTCTTATCGTGGTAGTCGTCATACCAAGCATTTGCCAGTTCGCGGTCAGAGAACAAAAACAAATAATCGTACTGTCCGTGGTAATGTTCGTCGTACTGCTACTTCTGGTAAGAAAGTATCTGCTCAAAAGACTTAAAATTTTATGATTGATGAAAAGACAACAACTGAAGAAGAAATTACACCTGAGCTTGTTGAAGCTGATGATGTTATGCCGGCCGAGCCAAAGTCGGAAACTAACGGCGAAATTCTAGAAGAACTACCTGAAGAAATTAAGAAAAAACTTGAAAAACAGAAAGCTAACCGAACTGCCTTAAAAGGTAAGAAGAAAAAAAAGACCGGTGAAAAGAAAGTTACGTCCGGAAAGGCTTTTATTAATTCTACATATAACAACACCATTGTTACTTTAACTGATAACTTAGGAAATGTGCTTTCTTGGTCTAATGCCGGTTTAGCTGGTTTTAAGGGGCCAAAGAAATCAACTCCCTATGCTGCTCAGATTATTACTCGAATTGCTGTAGAAAAAGCTAAAGAATACGGCTTAGCAGAAGTTAAAGTTTTTGTTAAGGGAGTAGGTACTGGTCGTGAATCAGCCGTTCGGGCTCTTAACGCCAATGGTTTAAATATTACATATATAAAGGACATTACTCCTTTACCACACAATGGTTGCCGTAGCCGCAAGCCACGACGTGTTTAATTATTTCCATAACTTACCATCATGCCTCCAGTAAACATGCAAACTAAGCGTCCGAAGAAGCAAAGTACCTATGGTATTCAGCTTCAGGAAAAGCAAAAAGCTAAAAAGATGTATGGCTTGCGCGAAAAGCAATTCTTCTTGACTTTTTTGCGTGCTAAAAAGAAAGGGGACGCGGGAGAAAATTTACTACGTCTTTTGGAAATGCGTTTGGACAATGTTGTCTATCGTTTTGGTCTAGCTATTACTCGAGCTCAGGCTCGTCAAATGGTAAGCCATGCTCAATTTGATGTTAATGGAAAAAAAGTTGATATTCCTTCTTACCAGGTTCAACCTAATGATATAGTTTCAGTTCGTAAGTCAAAAAAACAGAAAAAGCAATTTAACGGTCTTGAGGAGAAACTGAAAAAGGCATCGGGACCAAGTTGGGTTCACTTTGATCCAAGTGAGATGACTGGAAAAATTTTACATGAACCAAAAAAGGAAGATTTAGATCAATCAATCAACAGTCAGTTAATAGTTGAATTCTACTCACGTTAATTTACTATTTATGCCCGTTTGGGCAACATTTTCATACGTATGAATAACATCGCTTTACCAAAAAAATTATCTTTTCTTCCAACTGAAGAAAAGAATCGTGTCAAAGCTATTTTAGAACCATTAGCTCCGGGATACGGAACTACTTTAGGAAACGCTATCCGACGGGTATTATTGGCCTCTTTGCCAGGTGTAGCTGTTATAGGCGCAAAAATTGAAGGTGCTACTCATGAATTCATGGCTTTACCAAATATTAAAGAGGATATTTTGGAAATACTTTTAAATTTGAAAAAAATTCGCTTACGTCTTGATGAGGGAGTTGATGAAGCCCGTTTAGTTCTAAGCGCTTTTGGTGAAAAAGTTGTTACGGCTAAAGATATTACTAAACAGGCCGGTGTTGAAATTATGAGCCCCGAAATAGTAATTGCTCATTTAACTGATATGGGGGGTAAATTAGATATGGAAATTTTTGTTCGTCGCGGTGTTGGTTATGAAACAATTGAAAGCCGTGAAGAAAAGAAAAATGAACTTGGTTATATTGATGTTGACTCAGTTTATTCTCCAGTCTTAACTGTAGGTCTAGATATTGAAAATGTTCGTGTTGGTAAAATGGTTAACTGGGAGAAGTTAATTTTAGAAGTAGAAACTGATGGTACTTTGACCGTGGAGGAAGCTTTTAAAGCCAGTACTTCTATTCTCATTGATCAATTAAACGCCGTTATCGCTTTAAGTAATAATTCTAGTGAGGACAGCGTTATCGAAACTGAGACCGAAGCCGAAGTAGTAAGCTCTGAAGCAATGGTAGCTCCGGCTGAAGTTATTGTTGATGAAGAAGAAAAGAAGACTAAGAAAGCTAAGTCCATCTCCGCTAAAGTATCGGAGGATAAAAAAGATAAGAAATAATTTCATATGCGTCACCGTAATACAGGAAAAATTTTAGATAGAAAGAAAGCGCCTCGCGAAATGATGCTTCGTAACTTGGCAGCGAGTATTTTGTTATATGAAAAAGTAAAAACTACTGAAGCTAAAGCTAAGACAGTTCGGTCTTTAGTAGAGCGATTAATTACCACTGCTAAAGCTGGTGATTTAACTGCCCGACGTACTCTTTTAAGTACCTTACCGCAAACATTAGCCGTTAAGAAGGCGATGGAAGTACTGGGTGCCCGTTATAAAGAACGCGCCGGAGGTTATACTCGAATTGTAAAACTTGGAACCAGAGCCGGTGACGGTGCTACAATGGTACAAATTGAACTTGTATAATTATATGCCACATAAACCAATTACCAGAAATAGACATGAAATTGACGCTACTGATTTAACGATTGGTCGCTTATCAACTCGAATTGCTACAATTTTACGTGGTAAGCATAAAGTTGGTTACCAGCCTCACTTGGATCATGGTGATATTGTGACGATTTCAAATATTGATAAAGTTAAATTTTCAGGTAAAAAATTATCTCAAAAAGAATATTATAGTTACTCTGGTTACCCAGGTGGACTTAAGACAAAGAAAATGGCTGATGTTTTTAAAGAAAAACCAGGCGATGTTTTGAAGCGGGCGGTTAAGCAAATGCTTCCACCAACTCGTTTACGAGAAGGTATGATGAAGCGTTTGATTGTTAAATAATATTATGACTGAAGTTAAAGCTAAAACTGTAAAGAAAGTAGAAAAAGCCCCGGTGACTGCTCGATATATCGAAGTCATGGGAAAGCGAAAAACGGCCTCGGCCCGAGTTCGTATGTTTCAAGGTGGTACAGGAAAAATTACTGTTAACGACGTTGATCTTAAAGAATATTTTCCAACTCCGATTGCTCAAACGATTGTTCAAGAACCTTTGAAATTAACAGCTCTTGATAGTGAACTTGATTTTACAATTAAAGTTAGAGGTGGTGGTAAACAGGGTCAAGCAGAAGCGGTTCGTCATGGAATTGCTTGTGGATTACTGGCTTTAAATATTGAACTCCGCTCAATTCTAAAAGCTCAAGGTTGGTTAACTCGAGATGCTCGCAAGAAAGAACGTAAGAAACCAGGTTTGAAGAAAGCTCGTCGCGCTCCACAATGGAGTAAGCGTTAAAATTTTCCACCTTTTCTTCTTTTCTATATTTTTAAAACACCCGGCGGGGTGTTTTTTAATTGCTCAAATATGCCCAAAATGCTAGGATGGGGAACATATGCCATTAGTTTTAATCTTAGGTTTAGGAAATTTTGGATATGCAATCTTAAAGCATTTGGACCGGTATAAATCGGCCGATTATACGATTGCGGCCTTTGATCGTAATCCAGAGGTTATGGAAAAATTAAGAAAGTCAGGTCGGCATGCACGGATTAGACCACGTCATCGAATTTCGTCAAAAATTGTTTTACCGACTAGCTTAGAGGAAATTTTTCCAAAAGTTGATATCTTAATTCTGGCGGTTACCGCAGCTTCCGTAACTGAAGTGATGAGTAATTTGAATGTATTACGTTCAGTAAAAAAGAAATTAGTGATTATTAATACTGCTAAAGCCTTGGCTCCAAAAACCGGTGAACGTTTAGAGACGATTATTAAAAAACATTTTCTCCAGCCTTTTAGCTATGTGTATTTAGCAGGGGGAACCATTGCTGAAGATTTATTTAATTCTTATCCTTTAGGGGCAACTATTGCTTCAGAAAATTTACAGAGCTTACGGGTAACCGAAAAACTTCTCGCCTCACCAAACTTTCGGTTATACCCCACAAAAGATGTAGCGGGAACGGAATATTGTGCCGCCTTTAAAAATGTGGTTTCTATTTTTGCCGGAATTATTTCTGGACTTGGTTGGCCCTACGGTTCAGAAACATATTTCATTTCTCGCTTTAGCCGTGAAGTCGAACAGTTTGTTATCAAAGAGTTAAAAGGTAGACCAACGACCTTTGGAATGGATAGTCAGTGTTGGGGTAACGATCTTTGGATGAGTTGCACTGGCAATACTCGAAATCGACAACTTGGTTATTTAATTGGAAAAGGTAAGTCAGTATCGAAAGCAATTGTTAAAATGAAAAAAGAAAAAAAAGCGGTAGAAGGTTTGACAACAATTAATGTACTACCAAAGCTATCGCCTCATTTAAATAATTATCCTTTTTTAAATTTGATGTACCAGATAATTATTAAAGGGAAGCCGGTTGAGGAAACGATCCAACGTTTGATTGAAGATAAAGTTTTTTAGTATGACTGAAAAAATTTCCAGTATTGCTCGTAATACTTCTTATTTTACGTTAGCGCTCGTATTACAAAAAATAATTTCGTTGGCCTATTTTACGATGTATGCACGCGAACTTGGACCTAATGATTTAGGTCAGTATTATTTTGCTATATCTGTTACCTCGATTTTCGCAATTTTTATTGACTTTGGATTAAGTAACATTTTAACAAGAGAAATCGCCAAACATCCGGAAAAATCTTCTGATCTTTTGGGAAATATCTTAACGGTTAAATTAGTTTTGGCAGCGATTACGTTTGTTTTTTTAATTCTTTGGACCCGTTTCTGGGGATATGGTGAGATTACTCGAGATTTAATTTTTATTTCCGCCATTGCGATGGTGCTTGATAATATCACCAGTATTTTTTACGCGATTGCTCGTGGTTTTCATAATTTAAAGTTTGAAAGTATTGCCTCGGTTATTTTTCAACTCATTGTTTTGATCATTAGCGTTATCATAATCAATTTAGATTTAGATATCCGTTGGTTGATGTTTTCACTGGTGAGCGCTAGTCTTTTTAACTTAGTGTATTCGGCGATTATAGTTTACAAAAGATTTAAATTACGTGTTCATTTTACTTGGGATAGAGTATTAATTCGTCAAATTTTATGGTTAGCTTTACCGTTTGCCCTTTATGGAATTTTTCAACGTTTTTATACGTTTTTCGATTCTATTCTTTTATTCAAGTTTGCTGGTGACCGAGCGGTTGGATTATATCAAATTCCTTTTAAAATTATTGTTGCTATCCAATTTTTACCCATGGCGTTTACGGCTTCTCTCTATCCAGCGATGAGTGCGTATTGGCAGCATAATCGTCAACAATTAAGTATTACGTTTGAACGAGCGATTACCTATTCTTTGATTTTAGGTTTACCAATTATGATCGGAACAATCGCCTTAGCCGACCAAATTGTTTTGTTATTTAAAGAAGGGTATGGTGAGGCGGTCTTGCCTTTACAAATTTCTATGATAGCGGTGCCTTTTATGTTTTTAAGTTTTCCAATTGGTTCGTTACTTAATGCCTGTGACCGTCAGAAACGAAATACAATTAATATTGCTATTGTCGCTTTCACGAGTGCTTTGTTAAATATTATTTTAATTCCAAAATTTGGGGTAATGGGAGCTTGTATTACAACGGTTGTGACGAGTGCTTTGATGATAGTTTTAGGGCTGATTGTTGTTCCCGATATTATCGTCATGCGTTTACATCGACTCGGATTCACATTTTTAAAAATTATTGGATCCGGAATATTAATGGGGATAGTGACATATATTATTAAAGCCTGGGTTCCACCGCTTGTAAATATAATTTTTGCTTCGATTGTCTATTGTTTAGCCTTATATATTTTTAAAGGTTTTACGGCTGAAGATGTAAAAAGTGTTTGGGCATCTTTTAAGAAAAATAAAACTTAATATGAAAACGTTACTCATTGCTTTAGAGTTTCCTCCGGCAGTGGGGGGAGTAGAAACATACTATAGAAAACTTGAGCAGTACTGGCCAGAACCGTTAAAAGTACTGACTAATAGTAATAACGCTCTTCTGAGCCATTCTTTGCCCATTTTTAGGTGGTTTAAGGGTTTTTTTAGCCTAGTAGGATTACTAAGGCATGAAAGTCCAGACTGGGTCTTAGCGGGCGAAATTTTGCCTATTGGAACAATTGTGTATTTAGCCTCTTTTATAAGGAAGTTTAAATACGGTGTATTTCTACATGGGTTAGATTTTTCATTAATATCTCATTCTACTCTAAAACAAACGTTGGCGAAATTAATTCTTGCCAAGGCGAATCTTGTTATTTGTGCCAATCACTATACGGCCAGTCAGGTAAAAAATAAGTATCCCGCTTTACAGAATATTGAAGTAGTTAATCCGGGTGTTGAAATACATGATAATGAAGCGATGGCGAGTGGGGCGGAGACTTTTGAAAAAAAGAAAGAAGAAAAAGTTTTTAATTTATTATCAGTTGGCCGCCTAGTAAAAAGAAAAGGTTTTGATCTGACGTTACAAGCCCTCGCTCAACTTGAAGTATTAATCCCAAAAATGAAATATACTATAATTGGGGATGGTCCAGATAAAAAATATTTAGAAGATTTGATTAGAGAACTGAGGCTCGGAGATATGGTGAGTATTTTTTCCAATCTTGATGATATAGAAAAAAATAAATATTTAGAAAGCTGCGATGTTTTTATTATGCCGAGCCGGGACATAGCGGGGGATTATGAAGGTTTTGGAATTGTTTATTTAGAGGCTGGTCTTTTTGGGAAGCCGGTTATTGCTGGAAAAAGTGGTGGTGTGAGTGATGCTGTACAAAATGAAGTTACGGGTTTGTTAGTTGATGGAGAAAAAACTAATGAAATTGCACGAGCAATTATTCGTTTATATAATGATGAGAGTTTACGGCACGCGCTTGGTGAAAAAGGGCGGGCACATAGTTTAGCAAATAGTTGGAAAGAGCGCGCGACAACAATTTATTCTTTATTACAAAATCGATGAGTCAATTAATTAGTATTATCATTCCTGTTTTTAATCAAGCGGAAAAAATTAGTGAATGCTTAGAAAGCATTTTAGATCAAACGTATATTAATTGGGAAGTAATTGTGGTTAATGATGGTTCCACTGATAATATTACCGAAGTTATAAGCCTCTATCAGAAAAAGTTTTTAACAGATTCATTTCACTATTATTCCAAAGTTAACGAGGGATCAAATCCGACTCGGAATTATGGTCGAGAAAAAGCACGGGGTGAGTTGTTATTGTTTTGTGATGCGGATTTAGTACTTCAACCAAACATGCTCGAAAAAATGGTTGCCGCATTACAGCTACATCCCGAGGCCAGTTTTGCTTATAGTTCGTTTTATTACGGGGCTAAACTATTTCCCTTATTTCCTTATACTGAAGAGAGGTTACGAAAAATGCCTTTTATTCATACTACTTCCTTAATACGCCAAGAAAATTTTCCCGGTTTTGATAATAGTATCCGACGTTTGCAGGATTGGGATTTATGGTTAACGATGCTTCGCCAAGGTCATCGCGGAACCTGGATTAATGAACCTCTCTTTAAAGTTAAGACGAGTGGCCATATCAGTACCTGGTTACCAAAAATTTCTTATAAGATTTTACCCTTTTTGCCAACCGTGCGAAAATATAAAGCCTCAGTAAGAGAAATAAAAATAAAACATGACCTTAACTAAGAATTCTAAAATTATTATTGTTAGTTCAGGTATTATTGGAGCAGTGTTGGCAATTTTAGTTTACATGACAACTTCTCCGGGTTCTTCTGAAGACTTTGTTTTGAATGGTGTGCCGATTAAGTTAGAAATTGCTTCATCGCCCGTTAAACAATATCAAGGTTTAAGTGATCGAGTAGAACTATGTTCAGAATGTGGGATGATATTTCCGTATCAAACTGCCGAAGTTCGAACATTCGTTATGAGACGAATGAATTTTCCTCTGGACATCGTTTGGATTAATAACAATAAGGTGGTTGGAATTAGTGAAAATTTGTCTCCTGAGCAGACTGGGCCGTACAAACCTTATGCTTCATTGGTACCAGTTGATACTGTGCTAGAAATAAATGCCGGTCAAGCAAAAAAATATAATTTACGTATTGGCGAGAATTTTGAATTGAAGAAAAAGTAATATGAAAGAACTAAAAAACAAAACTTTATTTTGGATCACGTGTGGAGGCCTTTTACTTATGGAAGGATTATCATACCTTAGTTATTTTCATAATCGCCTCGGTTCAGTTATCGCTATTTTAGTTATTGTAGGTACCCTGATTATTAGCTTCCGAAAAATTGAATATGGCCTACTGATTGTAATAGCTGAATTAATTATCGGTTCTCAAGGCTATTTATTTTCATTACAATTTGGTACTACTAGAATTTCTTTACGAATTGCCCTCTGGATAGTTGTTATGGCAATCTGGGGAACCAAAGAAATAATGTTGTTAAGCAGGGGAGAGAAGTTGTCGGGTACCTATCGAAATTTAAAATATTACCGACAACTTATGGCCATTCTCGTTGTCTTAGGTTTAGGGGCACTTATTGGTTTATTAAATAATAATGATAGTACATTTTATTTCTTAGAAGCCAAACGTTGGTTTTATATAATAATTCTTTTACCGTTATTAAGTTCGTTTAAAGATAAAGAAGATATACAAAAGTTATTACTCGTTTCTGTAGCGGCCGGTGTAAGTTTAGTTATTAAAACATTAGGATTAGTTTATATTTTTTCTCATTCCTTTATTCCACTAGTATATGATATATACGCTTGGATGCGCTTAAATGTACTTGGAGAAATTACTCGATTGCCCAATGGCTTTTCTCGAGTCTTTATGCAATCACAAATTTTTCTTTTGCCGGCGTGTGTAGCTTTTTTTGTAATGCTACACCAACGACTTAAAGTAAAAAAATGGCGTTTAGATCGGTATTCTTTTCTCTATGGCTTAGGAACTATAACAACATTCTCAGTAATTATAGCGACACTTTCTCGAAGTTTTTGGTTAGGTTTAATTGGTGGCCTTTTCGGTACTATATTTTTATATATTCTAGCAAAACGACCGACTGTTAAAGTCATTATTCAGAGCGTGGGTTTAACCGTTGGTATTATGTTTTTGAGCGGATTTTTATTATTTTCGATAATCCGTTTTCCATATCCAAAATCAACGGCTGATGTAGATGCTTCATTATTATCAGACCGAGCAACAAAAATGGAAGCTGGGGCAGCGTCACGTTGGTCATTGTTGCCCGTTATGTGGACTGAGATAATAAAATCGCCAATCTGGGGACATGGTTTTGGTAAAACAGTTACTTATTTTACTAGTGATCCGCGTATCACTTCGACGACCGTTGATGGTCGGTATACGACGTATGCCTTTGAGTGGGGTTGGTTTGATATATGGTTAAAATTTGGCTTACTTGGTCTCTTAGTTTTTGGTTGGTTAGTTATTTTAATGATAAAAGATACTTATTATCTTATGAAAATTAAACCTAGTCTAGGTATGATTCTTTGTTTTAGTATATTAAGTTTAGTGATTGTTCATTTCTTTACCCCTTATCTTAACCATCCGCTCGGCTTCGGCTATCTAGGAATAATCCTTCTTATTTTGCAATCCAAACAAATGTTTAATGAAAATTTTTTTGACAAAGCCTCTGATTAATACCTACTATTCGTTATTTGCCAAAATCTAATGGATATTGTATAGTGAAAACCGTTATTTAATTTAGACTTGCAAAACGATATGACTGACCAAATAATTTCCGCCGAAGGCTATCATAAGCTTGAAGAAGAACACCATAATTTGAGTACTATAAAACGTCGAGAGATTGCCGACCGTATTGAAAAAGCGAAAGAGCTCGGTGACTTAAGTGAAAATGCTG
Organism: bacterium; assembly: GCA_035438725.1. Lineage (GTDB taxonomy): Bacteria > Patescibacteriota > Patescibacteriia > Patescibacteriales > Patescibacteriaceae > Patescibacterium. The sequence continues at coordinate 69,919 of DAORIW010000001.1, forward strand.
AATATGCAGATGCTAAGGAAGCTCAAGCTTTTAATGAAGGTCGAATTTCCGAAGTTGCCAATTTATTAAAAAACTTAACTGTTGTAAAAAATACTCCTCATGATGAAGTAGGCATGGGTACAAAAGTAACCGTTGAAGTAGATGGACAAAATAAGGAATATACTATTGTTAGCTTTAATGAGGCTGACCCGTTAGCAGGAATGATTTCAAACGAATCCCCCATGGGGGAGGCATTTGTTGGAAAAAAGGTGGGTGATACAGTTATGGTTCATAGTCCAAAAGGGGATATGACTTATAAAATAGTTAAAATAAATTAATTATTCTTACATAAAAAGCGGCTGTTAAACGGCCGTTTTTTTGTTGACTACTTCAAAGCTTTTATTTTTGACTAAACAAGGAAAAACCTATAATATTATTAGATATTAAGTTCAAGAACTAAATTCTTCATTGTATGTTAGACATAAAATTTATTCGTGAGAATAAAGAATCGGTTGTAAAAAATAGTGCGGCTCGTTTGAGTAAGGCAAATATTTCTGAATTATTATTAGCTGATGAAAAGCACCGTCATTTAATTGGACAAATTGAAGAACTTCGAGCTAAAAGAAATCAGGGATCAAAAAATAAACCCACACCAACCGAAATTGCGGCTATGAAATCAATTGGTGATTTAATTACTAACTTAGAAACCGAGGAAAGAAATGTTGCCGCCAAAGTCCATAGTCTCTTGATTGAGGTGCCTAATGTAACTCATCCCGAGGTTAAACAGAGTGATAATGAGGATGATAATCCGATTTTAGAAACAGTCGGTTTGATTCCAACGTTTAATTTCGTACCAAAGGATCATGTTGAATTAGCCGAAGCCCTAGATCTAATTGATTTTGAACGAGGGACTAAAGTGGCCGGTGCAAAGTTTTATTACTTAAAAAATGAATTAGCTTTATTGAGTTTAGCCTTAAACCGTTATGCTCTTGATATTGTTATAAAACATGGTTTTACTTTTATGATTACTCCGGATCTCGCCAAGACAGAGTTGATTGAAGGTTTAGGCTATAATCCTCGAGGTGAATCAAGCCAGGTGTATGAAGTAGTCGGACAAGAATTAAGTTTGATTGGAACTTCAGAAATTACGTTAGGCGGTTATCATGCTGAGGAAGTTTTAGAGAGTGAGAAATTACCACTTAAGTATGTTGGGTTGTCTCATTGTTTTCGAACCGAAGCTGGCGCATATTCAAAATTTTCAAAAGGTATTTTTAGAGTTCATCAATTTGAAAAATTAGAAATGTTTATTTATTGCACCCCGGAGCAAGCTGAAGATTTGCATACAGAAATGTTAGAAATTGAGAAAGAAATATTTAGTGGTTTACATATTCCGTTTCGAGTAATTGATCATTGTACGGCTGATCTCGGAGCGCCTTCTTACCGCACTTTTGATTTAGAAGCCTGGATGCCCGGGAAGCCAAATAAAGATGGTGGCGAAGGGGATTATGCGGAAATTACTTCGACTTCAAATTGTACTGATTACCAGTCTCGTTCTTTGAATATTAAATTTATTGATTCTGAAGGAAAAAAGAAATTAGTTTATACGTTAAATGGGACAGTTAATCCTGGGCCACGGGCTTTAATCGCGATCATAGAAAATTATCAGCAGGCTGATGGCTCGATAAAAATTCCGGAAGCGTTGGTTTCATATATGGGGGGACTAAAGAAAATTGGCTAACATGTCAAAACGTTCCGAACACATTCAATTGAGTGTCATAAAACAAATGGAAATTTTGGCATCTCGCCATCTTAATGTTATTTCCTTAGCTCAAGGTATTCCTAGTTTTGATACTCCTTCGCCAATTAAGCGCCGAGCGGAGATTGCTTTGGCGGAAAAATTAGTAGCTAAATATTCTTTATCGCCAGGTTTACCTGAATTACGTGAAATGATTGAGCTGTCTTTAGCAAAAGACAACATTTTTTATGACTGGGAAACAGAAATAATTGTTACTGCTGGTTCAATTGAAGCTATTACCGCCAGTCTCTTAGCTTTAACTGACCCGGGTGATGAAGTTATTATTCCTGATCCAACATATACCAGTTATCGTGAAGCGGTCCGTCTCGCCGGTTGTACACCTATTTTTGTACCGCTTGATGAAGAAAAGGGTTGGAATATTAACATTGAGAAATTTCGGGCTGCTATTACGTCGCGCACTAAAGTAATATTCTATTGTAATCCTAATAATCCAACCGGTACTGTTTATTCTGAGACTGATTTAATCGCGCTTGGTGAGCTGGCGCTTGAGCATAATTTTTATATTATCGCTGATGAAGCTTATAAAGATTTTATATACGATGGTCAAAAATATTTTTCACTCGCTCAACTTTCTAAATATCGAAAAAACTTGATTCGAGTTTTTAGTTTTTCAAAACCCTATGCCATGACAGGTTGGCGGGTGGGCTACGTTCATACTGATGCTTCGATTGCGCAAGAGATTCTTAAAGTTCATGACTCGCTCGTTACCTGTGCCCCAGTGATCTCTCAGTATGCGGCGATGGGTGCCTTAGAAATGGGGGAGGAATGGGTTAATCATTTTCGAGATCATTATCAAAAACGGCGAGAGCTATTATGTTCATTTTTAGATCGCCTGTCTTCTAAGTGTAGCTATACAGTTCCGACCTCAGCGTATTTTGTTTTTCCAAAATTTATAGGTTGTCAGGATAGTTTATTGTTAGCTAAAGATATTTTAGAAAAAGTTCAACTGGCGACTGTGCCGGGAGTAGCTTTTGGTCCTTCAGGGGAAGGTCATCTTCGTTTAAGTTTTGGTCGTAGTGATGAGGATATAGTTGAAGGCATGAAACGACTCGATGCTTATTTTTCCTAATTATGAAAAAAATAGGACACATATTGTTACGTTGGTACCTCGGAATAGCTGCTTATTTAGTTATTCAACGTTGTCGTCCTAAAGTCATAGCCATCGCCGGAACAGTGAATAAAACTTTTACCAAAGAGGCGATTGAAACTGCTTTAGCCGCTAAGACACAGAATTTTCTTTCTACGACTCATACCTATAATACTGACATCGGTTTACCTTTATCAATTCTTGGTTTATCAAGTGGTTATAATTCTTATCGACGATGGTTAGCTCTTTTACCTCACGTAATCATAAAGATTTTTACACGTGGTCTCCCAGAAATTTTAATATTAGAATTAGGAATCTCTCATCCCGGTGATGCTAAAAAGTTATTACGAATTATTAAGCCCGACGTTGTTATTATTACAGACATTACGCAGCGATACCGAGAAAATTTTACCGACCAGTCGATGATTGCCAAAGAATACGGATATTTATTAAAAGCTGTTAAAAAAAACGGCTATTCTATTCTAAATTATGATACAATTATAGTTAGAAGTCTTAGTAGTTTTTCAATACGTCCCATTTATTTTTTCAGTTTACAAACAGTTTCTGTTTCTGAAAAAAATCTTTGGTACGTAACGGATATTTGTACAATTACCGAGGGGATACAAGCCCAGGTTGTTAATCCTTATGATAGTCGCTTAGTATCTATCTCACGTTTTGGGCGACACCATTTATCCGCCTTTTTAATAGCTGATGTAATCAGTCATACTTTATCTTAGCAACATTTATGTCGCCACAGCCGCTGTATCGTCATTACGCCCCTCTTAAAAGGCCTCCTCATCGCTCAGGAAATCCGTATTTTCGGAGTAGGAGCGCCGATCGAGTTTCTATATCTCGGGTAAAAACCACTGCTGCCCGTTTGCCTTTTAAATTTTGGGCTTATTTATTTGCAATTATTTTCTTAATTGTTGCTGCGAGTTGGGCACTTTTCTTTTCGCCTCTTTTTATTATTGATCAGGTTACTGTAACTGGTACTGATGATATTCGAGCACGTCAAATTGAAGAAATGTTTTGGCAGGTTTCAGATACATCGAGATTCTATGTTTTATCTCAGATACATTTACCGCTCTTTGATAGTCAGTCTTTGAAATCGGAAATTTTAAATCGTTATAATCTTGAGACTGTGGAAATACAGAAAAAAATTCCTAAAACTATTTCAATTACTATTAAAGAAAAAGTACCAGCTGTTGTTTGGTTTGAAGCTGATATTTATTATATTCTTGATTCTTTTGGCTATATACTTAACATAGCAACCGGTCCAGTTACTGATTTGCCAATTATATATAATAATAATCAAGTAAAAATTAACGAATCAGGAAAGCAAATTATGAATCAAGAGGCAGTAATTAAGATGGCGAGTGAACTTAAACCACAGCTGATTAATGCGCTTTCTTATTTAAAAGTAAATCAAATGACTGTCACTCATGAACAAAATACCCTCACCCTCGTTTTAAAAGACGGACCTTTAATTTATCTCGCTACTAACGAAGCACTAGGAACTCAGCTGGAGCGACTTACTACCCTTCTGAGAACTGATTTAAAAAATCGACTAAATAAGCTTACCTATATTGATTTACGATTTGGTGATAAAATATATTATAAATAAAATATATGGAAACAGGTTTTAAAGTGCTATTCTTTTTTATTGTTTTTCTTTTTTCAATTATCTCAATGGGAGTTTTTATTTTGATATTAAGAATTCTCCTAACATTTTACCCCGAATTACATTTCATGGGTTTAAGTATTACGACTATTCTGTAGGTACTAATTGATAGATTTTATCATCATTAGATCGAACGGTACCGCGGGCGTCTCGATTACTGGTCGTGAAATAAATAGTACCATCGGGTGCTTGAATAACTTCTCGTAGACGGCCGACTGATATATCTTTTAACTTTTCAAAAGCTTTAATAATTTTGGGATTATTTCTATCAGTGGACAAAAGATAAAGTCCTTCGCCTTTCAAGGCGGCAAAAAGTAATTTATTAGTAAATTGAGGAAAAACGGTCCCCGTATAGTAAAGCATTCCCGAGGGAGCCACCGCCGGAGTAAATTCTAGTAAGGGGCTAATTAAACCGTTTTGTTTTTGTTTATGATGAATGATTGGCCAACCGTAATTTTCTCCTTTAGTAATGATATTAATTTCATCCCCACCGGCCGGGCCGTCGAAAATTGAGGGTCCATGTTCTGTTTCCCAGAGAATATTATGTATTGTATCGTACGCAAGGCCCTGAGGGTTACGATGGCCATATGTCCAGATAGGTGAGTTTGGAAAAGGATTATCACTCGGAATGGATCCATCTCGATTAATTCTTAAAATTTTTCCGCCGAGAGAAGTTGTATCTTGAGCCAGATTTTTGTTTGTTGCTTCACCGGTGGTGATTAACAGGGTTTTGTCTGGTATGAAAATAAGTCGGCAGCCAGCATGATACTGGGCGGCCGGTATTTTATCTATGAGGGTTGTAATTTCTGAAATCTTATTATCTTTATCAATAAAGCTAATAACCTTACCTTCTAGGGCATCGTCACTTTCAGCCACTAGACAGGCAAAAATACGCCCAGTAGAGGTATAATCAGGGTCAGCGGCTAATCCCATTAAACCTTCTTCACCAGACTGTGAGACGTCAAGTTTTCCCAATGGAGTCTGTACTAATGAGTTATTTTCTACTACTCGAATATTACCATTACGTTCACTCACTAAGAATCTATTGTTGCCCGTAAAGACAATACTCCACGGCACGAAAAGATTTGAAGCAATTTCTTGTATTTTATAATTAACCGGTGGTTGATCAGAGGGAGGAATCTGTGTAAATTCACCAGCTCGTTCAGGAGTTTTTTGAAAGAGTGCCAAATACTGCACGGCCCAGAGCGCGAATATGATTATGATTATGGTGAGAAATGTGAAAACAAAAATCTTTGAATTTCTGGTCATTTATTTAAATGAAACAGGAATTTCAATCTGATCTTCGTTTTCAGGTAAGCCAGAAGGATTATCTTTTTTGAGAATTAATTTTCCAGTCGTGGTTTCCGGTTTAGCAAATGTTAGTGTAGTTTTAAAAGGGACGAAATCTTCGGTCATCCAATCGCCTGTAGCCTGTGCAGGAATTTGAGCTAATACTTTTCCGTTAGCATCTTCTAAAACAACCGGAAAAGAAGCTTCAAAATACCACGTACCTCGTGCTTGACCGCTTATTGACAGGGGAGAGGAGATAACTTGATTGGGGGTTGGTTCCGTAACTTTAATAAGATTATCATGAGAGGAATCAGGAGATATAACAGGAGTAATAACACTCGTTATCGGTGCTGGTGCTGGCGTAGGTGAATTTTTAGCTTTAAGCCATTTGTCACGACTAATAATAATACCAATCGTAATAGCAATTATTAAAAGATAAATAATGATGAGGTTGGTTCTTTTCATATTTTTGTATTATAGCAAAGAATGTCTCTTTTGCGAACGCATTTTGCATGATACACTAAATATAGATATAAAAGAAATAGACTGATCGCCATGATAAAAAGAATATATTTTAGAGTTACCATATTTTTAGCGCTTTTATTAATTACCGGTTGGGTAATTCTTTTTCATGAACAGGCTTCTGCTCAATTAGCATATTATGGAAATTTTGCTCTTAAAACCTATGCAAAGGCAGGTTTAGTTTACCAAGAAATTTTTAAATCTAATATCCTTCAATATGATGGTCCGGCGGATGATGTTGATTTAACAACGGAGGGTGTCTGGACTGAGACTAATAATTATCGTCGCACCGATACATTACCGCCTTTAACCTATAGCAAAAAATTAGAAGCTGCGGCAAAAATAAAACTCGATGATATGTTTAACAATAATTATTTTTCGCATATCTCAGTTACCGGCAAAGGACCCTCTGATTTAGCTGATAGAGTTAATTACTCTTATATAACTGTTGGAGAAAATTTAGCGATGGGTAACTTTGGTGGTGATCCTCAGCTAGTTAAAGCCTGGATGGATAGTCCGGGTCACCGGGCGAATATTTTAAATAAAAATTATACTGAAATTGGTATCGCGGTAGGGAAGGGGATGTATGATGGAGAAAGTAAATGGTTAGCGGTTCAAGAGTTTGGAACCCCGGCTGATGTATGTGAACAAGTAGATACAAAGTTAGAATTAATGATTGAATCTAGTAAATTGCAAATGAAAATGTATGACAGTGATATTAAGGAAAAGAAGGCTCTCGTTGATCAGTATCGAGATAAAGATTCAATAAAATATAACGAATCAGTTAACGCTTATAACACTCTGATTGAGCAATATAATATATTATCGAAAAAAACTAAAGAAATGGTTCTTGATTATAATGAAGAAGTAAAATTGTACAATACGTGTATCGAGGCGTATCAGTTATAGCTTCTTTTTAAAAATATTTATAAGACCGGACCAAAGCTGCATTCGTAGCTTTTTGTTTTTTATAACATGAATGAGCTGTGGTAGAGCTGATAATACGATTATGATAATAATGATGGGTAGTATGTATACATCAGCATTGGGTACTATTCGACCCAAAAAATATCCCAAACTTAGTAATCCGCATGACCAAATAATTCCACCTAATACATTATAAAAAAAGAAAACCGGATACGGCATTCGTCCGACGCCCGCCAAAATAGGAGCAAAGGTCCTAACTACTGGTAAAAAGCGAGCTAGAACAATTGTTTTTGCTCCATATTTTTTGAAAAATATTTCTGCTCGTTTTAAATTTTCTTTATTAAAGAGCAGTGAATCTTCTTTTTTAAAAAGTTTTGGTCCTACTCGGTTACCAAAAGTATAACCAACGGTATCGCCAAACACCGCCGCTAGAAAAAGTAGGGGAATGAGAATAAAAATATCAAGAATTCCCTGCGAGGCAACAAATCCGGCAGTAAAAAGCAAGCTATCGCCCGGCAAAAAAAAGCCGATCAATAGTCCTGACTCAGCAAAGGTAATAAAAAAAAGACCGATATAGCCCGCTGCTTTAATTAAGGGAATAAGGTCAAACATAGGTGCACTCAGTATAGCAAATTAAAGCTTTCGCGGCTATAAAAAAACAGCCCCCATACGGGAGCTGCCAAAACAAATTTACATTGTTTCTTCTTCATCAGTTTTAGGAGCAACTTCTTCTCCACCTTCTTCTTCCTTCTTTTCTTCATCTCCGTCTACTACGACGTCGTTGTTCATTTCGTCAATCATATGAATATTTTATGATTAATAAAGCCTTATTTGCTTTGCCCAAAAGTGTTATAAGGTTACGCCATACAGTACGTATGAGTATCAAGTATGTTACAGATAAAAGATGACCTTGTCAAGCTGATTGACATGATGGTGAATCTGCGATAAAACATAAGCAATACATTAAAAATAAATAATAAATTATTACACTTGCATAAGGAGAATCATAGTGAAAAAAGCATTAGAAAAGAAAAAAAGACGATTCTCGAATGAGTCGTCAAACATTCCCTTTGAACGTTTTCCGGTAAAGGAAATCAATGTGCTGAAGCAAGTACGTCAAACTTTTATAGAAAGCGAGATAGTGGAATTAGCTGAAAATATTTCCAGTATAAACTTAATTCAAGCACTTTCGGTGGCCGTTTTTGACCAGAAAAGAATGTCTGATCATTTGAAATTAGTAAATAAAGTTTGGGGGACGAAACATTCTTTAAAGAACTTCCGACAATATAAGAACAAATATATTATTCTAATTGCTGGTGAGAAAAGATTTCGGGCAATCAAACTAATTTTAGCTGATAAAAAAAAATATCATCAAACACATTTTAAAGACGGAAAAGTCTTAGCCACATCCCATAACAATATTACCTCATTCAATTTTATAAATATTCAAGTTTCTGAAAATATTCATTGTCGACCTCCAGTGTATGAAGAAGCTGAATATTTTGAAAGATATTACCGTGCCTTTAGGTTTTTTAAGGGAAAAAGTTTTTCCATTGCCGCGTTTGCCAAGAAAGTTGGGCGTTCAGCTCCAGTTGTTAGAGAAGCTATAAAATTTTGTGGTCTTCCGGAAAAAATAAGAGATCTGGTTTATAAGGGGGAAATTACTTATAGTATCGCGTGTGAACTAGTTCGAATAAAAAATAGTGGTGTTAGCGATAGATCTCTTCTAGGATGGGCCATCGATTGTAAGCTTAAAGAAACCAAAACGAAAGATTTAAAAAAGCAGATAACAAGATTTTTACAGAGAGAAAAAGGAGATGAGCTCTTTGATTTTACCGAGGCTGAACAGGCTTTAGCTCGAAAAGTTGAGCGCCGAAGAGCCATTAGTTTAGTTATTTCAAAGGAGATGTATGCCGCCCTTCGTTATATTTCACGGCTTCTTTCTTTAGAAGAAAAGGGGTTAATAGGGGAGGAAGATTCTCTTGTGGGTGCTTATGCTGCCTATAAAGGAATAGGTAGTATAATAAAAAGTCTTGAGAAATTAATTCCTTGGATCAATATACATAAAAAGAATGTGTACTTTAAATCAATTTTGAAGAAAATAGGTCATCAAGACTTAGTAAAAGAAATTGAAAATTTAATTGTACAGTATAATAAAATTGGTTAATAAAAAACCCTTGCTTAAGTTGGAGCAGGGGTTTATTTTTGATCAAATATAGAAAAGTTAAGATTAGGAGTAGGTAATTTTTTTTGTATATTTTTTTTGTTAATGTTTGTCTTCTTGGAACGTTTTGCTATTGGAAAAAGTAATTGATCATCTGGTGCCTGATTGCGTATTATTCTAATCTTTCCCGAACTATAGTAAGGGACTGATGATACATGCCCTTGGCAGTGTACGTTAAGTGGACAGATTGCACATGAATTATGATATTTGTAAATATTATTTTTTGTCCATATAACATTACTTATTTCGATTTCACTCTGCCTATCTCGTTTTTTATTTCCTTTTTCATCTGGTTTAATTTTAGATCGATCCGAATTCGGATTTTCCCGACATGTATACTGGCTAAACAACCAGAGAATATCCGCAAGTTTTACGGGATTTATTTTTTTCTCTTTACAATAGGAAGCGGTGAGTTGTCTACAGGCGGGTAGTAGCATGTCGCGTACTACACCCCGAGTTTTTATTTCGGCCACTTTTATAATTTCCTGGTTACAGTGAATACGAAGAATATGAAAGTCTATAGGTGATGGGAATAAAAAATGTGGGATTATACCTGATTCAACATAAAAATAACAAAGCATGCTAACCATTTTTTCTCTAAAACCATAGAATCCAAAATCTTTTTTTGTACTTTTCCTTATTATATTGGAGCAGAGCAAATTATATGCTTCAGGTTTGTTTCTATTTCTTAAATTAACATAATTAAAAATGTTACGTGGATCATTACCCCAGCACCCTTGATCTAATTCTTTTGAATTTTTTATCCAAAAGGTAGCATTGTTAGCGGCATTTACTGCTAGATTTCCGGTTGATCGAAGAGCATTTAAGATTATATTATAATACTCGGCGGGATTAGCATTAACTATATGAGGTTCAAAGATCTGTGGGTGGGATAAATAGAGTTTCTTAAAGCCGGTAAAAGCTTGAAAGCTATTTATTCTCCCTCTCATATAGAGACATATATAGAAGAGGTATAAGGCGTGCTGTCGACTACCATATATAAGTGTATGAGGAAGATTTTCTGGGGCCTGCGGTACGACGGGATTTTCAAATGGATGTTTTTTATTATCGTAAAGATATAAAAGCATATCATAAGTTGAATATGCTCTTTTCTTATTTATTTTAATTATTTTCTTCATTTTTTGATAAATTAATTTTTAAAAGAACTGGTTTCAGAATAGGGGATAAGGTTTATTGTTGTCAACCCCTGAATTTACCTACAAATTGTGTTTTTTAGGAATTTTTCGTACCATTAGAATACATGAAAAAGAAAGTTTCCTAAGGAATTAATTTTATGTCTAGTATTGAAATGATGCCACCAGAAGGGAAGAAGCCGCTGTCCATAGAAGCTCCAAAGCCTATCGAGCAAATTCGTGAAGAATTAATGGGTAGTATGGGCGAACTCGCGGAAAGTGTTAATCATGATGTACAATCAGAAAATTATATTAACAAAGAATGCGCGATTAATAGTGATTATTATTTTTCATCAGAGAGTGATCGTGAGGAGTATAAGAATAGTTTAATTAAGAAAGAAAAATATTTTATTAGTAGGACTAAAGGTATTGAGGAAAAAAAAGTAACAGACGAGCAACATAATGAATGGCTTAAAAAAAGAGCAGAAACTAAAAATAAAAAAAGTGATCTGCTTGAAATGATGAATACGTTGTTATTACATAAGGGCTTAGGCAAAGATTATATTGTTGTACGAACCTGTGAGGGCGATGATTATAGTGGAGTTGATAATATTATTGTTCATAAACCCTCGGGAACTGTTATCTGTGCTTTTGATGACTTCCATAGTGGTTTTGGTTCGGATAGTGAAGAAAAGAAGATGAATTACATAAAAACTTCCTCAAAAAATGGGGGAGTGGATCTCAACCATGGATTTACGATTATAGAAGGCAAATTAGTAACTAAGGCACTACATAATATCCCGATATTCTATATAGCCTTTAATGTTATAGAATTTGAAAAAGCTCTACAATGTCTGGATACAAAAAATATTCATTCATTATCTTTGAAAGAGGAAGTCTTTTATAATAAAATGATTCAGGCTTTTGAGGACCAACTACCGATCATAGAGCAACAAATGTTGTTAGGTAAAAATAGGCAAAAAACAAGGATTTTAAAAGAAAATTTAGAGAAATTCAAAAAATTATTACCTAGTATGAAAAGGTCGACGAATGTCAAAGAACAAGAGGGGAGTTATAAAGCTGCTTCTTGACAATTATTAATAATATATGCATAGTAAGAACATTGTCAAAAATAAGCAATTTTAAATCATAATAATAAACTATTTCCTAAACTAAAATTAAAATAAAAATGAAAAACTGAAAAAACTTTTTTAGCTTTTATTTCAAATCTTATTGCCGAAGAGTGTCAGTATCAGAAAGTAGTTAACAAAAAAAACATTTACCAAAAATTTGGAAATCTGATAGTTGTTGATCTTACTGTTGATGTTGACCATAAAAATTGTGTTACTCTCTATGTTGATGATTTATATATCACGGTTAGCCATTATTATGAAGGAGAAAATGGTGAAAAGAAACATCTGGTGAGTGAAAAAAGCAACCCGAATAAACTCACAATCTATGATGAAAAGAAAAGAAAGAAAATTGATTGCCAGCTTTTAAGAGAGCAGGATTTACTACTGGATACTTCTAAATTTATAGACAGTAAAATAGAGTTTTCTCTTATTTAAGACGTTTAGATGAGTTCTTATTTTAAGAGAGCAGGATTTACTACTGGATACTTCTAAATTTATAGACAGTAAAATAGAGTTTTCTCTTATTTAAGACGTTTAGATGAGTTCTTAAATAGCAAAAGAGGCAGAGACATAGCTGCATAAAAATTTTAACAGAAAAAATTAAGTCGGAGTATAAAGGTTCGATTTTTTTATTTTTTTAAAAAGAAAGAATAAAACCTAGACATACAACGTCGGTTAAGTTATATTGTGCGACGTGATATAAACCCTGAAACCTAGGCTTTCCGAGTACTTTGTCCGCTTCCCCTCTGTTATTAGAGTTAATTAATTTTTATTCACTCGTGATCATTATATTCATTCTCATATAAATTTAAAATATAAATTATGGTATGCAGAAAGTTAGATACTATATTAATTTCTTAGATTTTGTACAAATGACCCCTCCCCTCCTCTTTCAATCAAAAAAGCCAGGAGACATGCTCACTGGCTTTATTCAAAGTATGATTTATGGTTATAGAAAAAGAGCTTTCTTTGTTTTCGCCCTTTTCCTTTTTATTTCATAAACTTTATCTTCAACGGTTCGCTGGAGATTTTGCTTTGGTAGTGGCTTGATTACTACCTTTTTTTCCACCTTGCCTGATTTCTTATTGCGCCTGAATATATAGAAGTTAATTTCTTTGTTGTTTCTCGAAGCCAGAATAGATTCGTATTCTTGCTCATTTATAATTTTATGAGCTTTAATTGAGATAATTTTTCTTCTTTCTTCGTAGTGTATCTGTTCATCGTCTTCTTTGGGATCATAGTTCAGCCCTTCGATAAAATATTGTTGGCTTTCTGGAAACGGAAAAAGAAAGTATTCATACGCCCCATCAAAATTAGGCACTTCGCTTTTAGGATTTGTTTTATTTTTCATGGTCTATTTTTTTAATTTACGACTATTTTTCTTAATATATACAATATAGACGATAAATTGTCAATCATTGACAGTTTTTTACTATGTGCTATATTCATTATGAAAACATTTTTTCATTATGTTTTTCCTTTAATTTATTTACCAGCGGCGATGGTTTGCCTTTTACTTCATCAATGCTGGTAAATATATTTCTTTTAGAAGTTCATATACCATATATTATATAATAATATAAAGTGTTTGAGCTTTTATCTTAGTAGTTCATTTTATTATTTTAATCCCGAGCCACTCTCCTTGCTCAAAAATACATTTTAAAGTAAAATTTAGAATTAATTCGATTTTAAGATGTTTTTTAGGGAAAAACTTCTTATATATTTCAATTCGATTTAACTCTTTTTTTATTTTGGAATTAGAAATAATAACTAACTACTTAAACCCGTTTGAAATATCTCGACGGGTTTTTTATTTTTAAACTTGCTATACTTTATCTACGAAAGAAAAGGGATAATGTAAATAATTATTCTCCTCGTAAGAGGATTGTATTTTTATAACTTTATGGTTAATAACCCTGCATCGACTTCTGATATAGAAAAATTAAACAGCGAACAAGATTACATTCTAAATAAAAAAGGTACAGAGGCACCTTTTTCAAGTTTTTTATATAAAGAAACTCGTCCTGGGAGATATCTAGCGGCTGATACCAAGCTACCTGTTTTTCGATCAGAACAAAAGTATGAATCAGGTACAGGTTGGCCTAGTTTTTGGGCTCCCATTAGCCCTGAAGCAATAATTACAAAAATAGACGTTACGTTAGGCCTTGAACGCACCGAAGTCCTTTCAACTGCTGGTGGACATCTTGGGCACGTTTTTCCAGACGGTCCTAAACCTACGGGACTTCGATATTGTATGAACGGCGATGCTTTAATTTTTGTACCTGATAATAAAGAAAAATAAAAATCCCTTAATTATTCATTAAGGGAATGATAATATTTTCAAACCTATACATTTTTCTTTGTTTTTTCTTCTTATTTGTTTAATTCGTTTAAGAATTTCGTTATTAATGAAAATTCCATTATACTCTATATTATTTATATAGAAGGAAATTATCATTCGATTTTCTCCATCAGTCATTAACTCATCAGCTTTATTTCTGTTTTTCCATAATGGAAAAACAATCGCCCAAAGTTGAGCTTTTCCCTGTTTTTTCATTATTTCTTTTTTTAATTTTAAGATATACGCATTCTAATCCCAAGCTATCCTTCTTGTCAATGCAAAAAAAATGACCTTTCGGTCATTTTTTAAAAACAGTGACAACTATTTTACCCAACTTTTCATTTGCTCAATTTCTTTGGTTTGTGAATCTATGATATTTTGAGCCAATTTTCTAACCTCTGTGTCAGATGATTTCTCCAAAGCTAGTTTAGCCATCTCAACTCCCCCTTCATGATGGAGGGTCATTTGAATTAAAAATTCGCGGTCGAATTCAGCGCCCGTTTTACCTTCTAAGGCAGCCATCATTGGATCACCCATTATTTCCTCTCGCGAATTAGTGGACATAATATGACTCATATCTCCCGGGGTGCAAAAACTATTCTGGCAGCGTAGGTTTTTTTCAGAAGGGAGCATTTTATAGGTCATTCGTTGGTTTTGAAGAATACCACAACAGAAACCAATCCAAATTAAGAGAAAGGCACAAATGACAAAAACTAAAGTTTTAAATAACCAGCAGAGCCAACAGGTTCCTAAATTAGTATTATGAGAACAACAGTAAGCAGTAGTGACGAGAGGAGCCTCAGTTGATATTTTTTTTGCGTTCGAAGCTTTTTTTATTTTTGCCATAGAGTTTGTTTTAGAAATAATATTTTATATATTACTTTATTATACCAGAATTCAAAAAATGTACCAAGTATTCTATCGTCTTTTTTCTCTAATTCAGAAATTCGTTGTAAATAATCTGTATATATTTTTATTTCTTTATCTTTGGTAAATGTCACAGGCGTATTATTTTTTAAATCAAATATTAGAAAACTATTAAAGGTGGTGGCTTCAGGTAATTGCGGGTCAATAACTAAATAGGTAAAAAGACAGCGATCCTGAAGCGGACTATAAAAAGTTCGTGGATCAGTGGCTCTTAGACCCTTAGCTTTTATTTGTGCTACATATTCATCGGCTTTAGTATGCTGATCTTCACAATCTTTTTTGGATTGAGCAATATATTCGTCAGATAGGGACTGACGTACTTTTATCTCGTGGTATTGATAATAGCTAGTTACACCGCTTATTATAAGGGCCAAACCGAGGATAACTGCAATCCACAGAATAATTTTTTTCATATTCTATTATAATAAAAAGTATTGATAAAAATATAATGAATTGTAACACATTCCACCTTTTTTCGTATGCTATACTGTAGCTTATTATTAATTTATAACATATATGGGAAAAAGCAAACTTGGTAATGTAATCAAAGTTATCGGAGTCTTAACTTTTGTTGGAACTATGCTCGCTAAATTGGTACCGATGCTTAAAGAAGAGAATCCAAAACTTATGAAGAAAATAAGCCACATTGGTGATCTTCTTTCAGAACTTAAAGATGAAATTGTTGAAGTAGGTGCTTCGGTCACCAAAAAATCAAAGTAGTCTTAAGCTCTTCTATTTGATTAAATAGCCGACTATACGTCGGTTATTTTTTTACAACAATCATTCCTTTTAAACTTTCATCGGTTGGTTCATGGTAACCAGTTGGATAGACCAAAATAGAATTCATGATAGTTGATTCGCTATAGCGATAATTCTCACCACGCTTAGTACCGGGATCATTAGTGATGAATTGCTTCTTAATAGGATCGTACCCCCGAACTAATAACATATGCCGCTCTGGTCCGGCGCCACTAAAATAGGGATTACCAAGTTTTTGCCCGTTCATGGGGAGAATCACTACTCCTCCATCATGTAATGCCTTAATTATATCCGAGGCAGTGATATTCATTTTCACTTCAATATTATTATATTTAAAGTATTCCTTAAAAATCCAATCCCGACTGTCATTAAGAGAAATGTCACGAAATTCACCGTGAGATTTTTGTTCAAAATTAGAAATGGCTAAAATTTCTTTCAAAGCTTCATCCTTACTAAACTTTTTTTCGTTTACCCATCCCATGGCCATTAGAGCTGAAGCTTCCTCACAGCCATCTTGCTGACGTTCATCATCCCAGTCCCCCATTGGGGCTTGAACTACAAAGGGCACCGAATGATTTATAAAATTAATTTTAATTTCAGGAGTTTTTTGGTCAGGAACGTTAGTTACTCTATTCTCCGGAGCTTGTTCGTTATGTATATTATCCGTAACACTATTTGAATCACTCCCTTCAAAATCAGTGGTTGAATAGTGACTCTCATAGTAAATCAGTCCCCCAAAAAAAACACCTATGATAATTAAGCTAATAGGAATATAGTGAGTGTATATTCGACGCATATAAATTGAAATCTAGTAATGGTTAGTAGTAAGAGATGTATATAGAGATATAATATAACTTTTAGTAAATATATGAAACACCGACTCAAATTCTCGTTCGTAATTCTTATATCTGTGATAATTGTAAGCGGGTTAGTTTACGCTAGTATTCATTTTTATAAAGTTGAAAAAATTGATTCAGAAAATAGTATTCCTGAAAAAAAGAATTTATCCGTTCCCTTTACCTCTCAGGCACCTCAGGCTGACTGGAGCGAACCTTGGAAAAACGCTTGTGAAGAAACTTCGATTATTATGGCGAATAATTTTTATAAAGATAAAAATATTACTGCCGAACAAGCAAAAAAACAAATTTTACAAGTTTTTGCCATAAAGAATAAAGAATTTGGTAAAAGTACTGATGAATCAATGGAGCGTATTGCGGAAATTGTTAATGCTGCCGGATTAGATTGGACAGCCGTTGTATCTGTTAACCCAGAGCTAAATGCTATTAAAGAAGAAATTGCTCAGAATCATCCGGTGATTGTTCCTGTTGATGCCCGTCTATTAGTCGGATCACAATACGATGGCGGTCCAGTTGAATACCATGTTTTAGTGATTTCGGGTTATGACGATAAATCTGAAGAATTTATTGTTCAGGATCCTGGAACTAAAAATGGTAAAAATGATCGGTATGGGTATGAAAATTTTTATAAAGCCATTAATGATTTTTTACCAAGTGCTACACCCTCTGGTCGTAAAGCAGTATTATTCACTAAACCAAATAATTAGATTTTGTGATCGGGATGCTCATGACCTAAGAGTAGTTTTGAATGCAAATAGTTAACGTGTTTATTCTTTAGAGTATTGAAGCGATGTCGATTCATTTTCATTTTGACTAAAATTTCGGCGGCGTATTGTCCACCAAGAAAATGTGGCAGAATCACGTAGTCGACGCCGACTTCATATAAGGACAAGGCGTCTTTAATAGAGTGGGCAATCATCATTATAATTGCTTTTTTGTTACTTTTACGAATCGTCTCCGCCACTAAACTGTTAATCGAAAGATTAGGAATCGTTGAAATTAATAATTCTAGTTTACTGGTATCAAGTGTTTCTAAAAAGCCAATATCCGAAGCATCGCCATACTCCGAAGCAATTCCGGCTACCTCAAGGTCATTAATTGTTTCAGGATTATAGTCGATTACTAAGAATTTTTTGTTTTCATTACTAAACGTTTCAACAAAATCATAACCAATTCGATTACAGCCAAAAAGCATAATTGGAAAACGGTGACGTTTATAAGGATGTTCGGTAGGTTGTTTTTTTTCAAAAATACTCAGTAGTGATTCAATTAAATTAAAGATTGTATCAGCATGGAGGATTAAGTAGCTGGAAATAAAAATAGTAATTAAAGCCACGAGAGTTATTAATGATAGTATAGCTTGTGGAAGTTGACCGAGATTGACGCCCAGAGCAATTAAAATTAAAGAAAATTCACTTATTTGAGTAACGTTGAGAGCGGTTTTAAAACTAGTTTTTTTACGATAGCCAAATGATTTCATGATTAACATGACGATAACCGGATTAAGAACAATAATTATACTCGAAAGAACTAAGGCCGTCGGTAGGAGCGGAACTATATCCCCCACTCCCATTTGTGCACCGAGCATGATAAAAAATAATACAATAAAAAAGTCGCGTAGCGGTGTGAGTCGAGCGCTTATTTCATGACGTGCCGGTAACACCGCTAATGTAACTCCGGCAATAAGAGCTCCGGTTTCAAGGGAAAAGCCTGCTAATTTAAAGGTTGAGGCAATTATAAATCCCCAACTTAAGGAAAAAAGAAAAAGTAGTTCTTGCGATTGTGATAAAAAGTTATTAAGTGGACGAAGTATTTTATGGGCAATTAACCAAATAATACCGGCCATAAGTATTCCCTTACCAAGCATCCCAAGTACCATCCAGGAAGATATATCGGGATTAGAAATTATAGGAATAGAAAACAGTAAAATCAAGGCAATGATATCTTGAATTAACAAAAAGCCGGTGGCTAATTTCGCGTGTAATGATTCAAGATCATTTTTGTCTGACAATAATTTTAAAATAATAATCGTACTTGAAAAAGCCAGAGCTAGTCCAATATACAGTGAACCCATGATTGTGTAGCCGAGTAATTGTGAAATTAAAAATCCCGCTACACTCGTAGCAAGCACTTGTCCAATAGCGGTTAATAGAGAAATCTTACCAAATTGTTTAATAAGCCGAGGATTTAGATTAAGACCGACAGTAAATAAAAGAATCGAAATCCCGATTTCGCTAAAAAGATCAAAAATTTCTAAGGATTGTAAATAATTTAAAAAAAATGGTCCAACAATCAAACCTGTTAATATATGACTAATAATTAACGGTTGCTTTAAGAGCCGCATAACAATTGCCACTAAAGCAGCAATTGTAATAATTAAAGAGAGCTCTAAAAAAAGAGAGTTTTCGACGACGGGAAAGAGGGAAAGAAAATTCATGTTTATAGTATACCAATAAATTTAATCTTCATAAAGATTTTAATCTAGGAAATAAAAAAGTCTCAAGATATACTTGAAACTAATTTAATGTATGTAAAATTGTTAAGGCAAATAAGCGACAGGGTCAACGGGAATTCCATTCAAACGAACTTCTAGGTGTAGGTGGGGACCGGTTGTTAATGATCCTGCTCCAGGAGTGCCTGGCATTGCCCCAGAAAGGCCGATAATTTGGCCTTGAGTTACATATTCATCTTCTTTTACATATATCTTCGAAACGTGACCGTAGACGGTAGCTAGGTTGCCTCCATGCAATAACATAATATAACTATAACCTAATCCCCCATCCTTAGCTCTTCCAACGTATCCCGAAGCAGCCGCGCGAATAGGAGTGCCTTGTGGTGAGCGAATATCAACGGCTGGGTGATCAAAGATATATTTAAAAGGATAGCTTGGATCATGAAAATAAGCGGTAATTACTCGTGAAGGAACCGGCCATATAAATCCACTATAACTTAACTTAACTTTATTATCTCCGGCTTGATTAATTTTATCGCGTAACGTTTTTTCTAAATTTAAAACATCAGCTGAAGCAGCGTTTTGTTCTTGTTTGGCTTGAGCTAGTAATGATTGATACTCACTTTCTGAATTTTTAGTTTGATTAATTAAAAATCCTTTAGTATCTTTTTCACTGGCAAGGGCAACTTGCTGCTCTTCGAGTTCTTTTTTAAGTTGACGTAATTTCTCGCTGTTAGTCGCCAACTTAGCTTGATTTTCTTCAAGACGATCTTTGGTAAGTCGTAATGTCGATAAGTTATCAGATATTTTTGAATTAATATCTTCTAGGTAACGTACTTGATTAACATAATCAGTTAAATAATTATTTAAGAGGATGATTTCTAGTTGAGATTTTCCATCTTCTTGACTTAGTAATTTTAGAGCGGAACCTAGATGGTCTTTATTATCAGTAATTTTTTTGTCCTGATCACTGATTTCGAGGGTAACTTTTTGGATTTCAAGGTTAGTTGTTTCAATATCAACTTTTGCCTGAGCTAAACCAAGTTCTGTTTCAGCGGCCTTTGTTTGAACAATTCCAAGTTGATTTTCTAAAGTAGCTCGTTGATTTTGCTTATTTTCGATTTCTAAGCGATATTTTTCTTGTTGCTTTTTTATATCTTCAAGTTGGGCTTTGCGCTGTTTGATCGTATTATCAAGGTCTTGTATTTCTTTATTGACTTCAGGGGCGATAGTATCAGCACCCAAGGTAAAATGAATACTGAAAACAAAAAGACAACCAAAAAAGGCCGTTATTATAACTTTATGTGACTTAATAAGCATGGGGATACTTTTTATGTCTTAATATTATACAATTATTTAGGAAAGGAGGCTAGCGGCTTGAATAATTTTTGCT
>DAORIW010000002.1:0-69422 GCA_035438725.1 bacterium
ATTGATCCATTGGGACTTGATCGAATTGATCGAAAAATTTTAGAAACAATTATTGACAAGTTTGCCGGTGGTCCTGTCGGTATTAGCACCATTGCCGCTGCGACGGGTGAAGATTTGGCAACGATCGAGGAAGTGTATGAACCCTATCTTTTGCAATTAGGATTTTTAAACCGAACCAGTCGGGGACGAGAAGTCACGGACTTAGGTTATCGACATTTGGGGAAAAAAAAATAATGAGTATACTATAAATATGACCTTCCCTTTATCACTACTTTTAATTCCTTATGGATTTTTTCTTATTATCTGGGGATTTTTAAGTTTGGTAGGATTTTATCATATTGCGCGTTATGGTGGTCGACATGTCAGTACATTTATTCTCGGTTTAGTTTATTTTCTGGGTTGTGTTACATTATTGCAAGTTTCCTATATGTATTTAGCACCGATAGATTGGAATCAGTCAATAACAATTTTTGAAGTGGCTTCCAAACAAACTATTTTTAGTAATTTCTAATTATATGTGGTCACTATATCGCTTACCACAACCCATGCCAGGTGAAAAAATTATTCGGATTATTCATCGAGACGTCTTTATTGTGTTTAAGCGAATCAGTTTATTTATTATATTATTAGCAATACCGTTTGGTCTTTGGTTTTTGTTTAGCCAGATTATTACTACTGATGGTGAGACCGATTGGTTAGAAATTGTGTTAGTACTTGGTTTGAGTGTTTATTTACTTTTTATTTGGTTATTATTTTTCTTTTCGATTATTGATTACCTACTCGATCTTTGGGTGATTACGGATCGACGAATTATAGATATTAGGCAAAATGGGTTTTTCTCACGAACCATTTCTGAACAGATGCTTTCTAAAATTCAAGATATTTCGAGTGATACTCATGGTTTTTGGCAAACCATTTGGAAGTATGGAGATTTAACAGTTCAAAATGCTGGTGAAAAAAACCAACTTTATTTTGAAGAAATTTCTGATCCCGAAGAAGTGAGAGATATGCTAGTAAAGATAGCGGCCACAGCACAGACTAACGCCCCGCTTATTTCATCGACCGATAGTTCCACAACTCCTGTATCTGATCATAATAATAGTGCTTCACTGTCTAAATCTCATGATGGTCTCTGATTTTGATTATGATCTTCCCAGTGAGCTTATTGCTCAATCACCAGTATCACCTCGTGATCATGCTCGCTTAGTAGTGGTTGATCGAAAAAATAATCGTCTAGCGCATCGACGGTTTTTTGATATCATTGAATATTTTAAGAAAGGAGATGTTTTAATTTTAAATGACTCTACCGTTATACCAGCAAGGCTATTGGGAAAGAAAACGAGCGGTGGGAAAGTAGAAATTTTTTTATCAAAACCGTTCTTAGATTCTAGTCAGGATGAAAAGAAAGAGAGAACGGGTAAGAAAAAGGCAAGACTTAAAAAAGGAAAAGCAAAAAATGAAACCTGGGAGTGTTTAATTAAGGGTAAGCATATACGACCGGGATCTGAAGTTATTTTTAGTCCACATTTCAAAGCGATTGTGGAGGAAAAGATTAAAGAAGTATGGAGGGTTAGCTTCAATATGAGTGGAAAAAAGTTTAGAGACGCTTTAGAAAAATATGGTCAAACCCCATTACCTCCGTATATTAAAGCCCAAAGCAAAAGTACTAGAAAACAATATCAAACCGTCTATGCTGATAAAACTAAAAATGGTTCAGTGGCCGCACCAACCGCTGGTCTTCATTTTACACCAGGGTTACTAAGAAAACTTAAACAGAAAGGAGTAATTATTAAGACGGTGACTTTGCACGTAGGCTTGGGAACTTTTTTACCGATTCGGGTAACGGATCCGAAAAAACATCGAATGCATAGTGAATGGGTTACGGTAGACAAGGAAGTGAAAAAAGAAATACAGGATGCTCGGAAAAGAAATAATAAAGTTTTTGCTGTTGGAACCACAACTGCCCGTTCGTTAGAAGCGGCCTTTCGGGAAAATAAAAAAGCAGATTTTTTTAAAAAAGATTTTGTAGATTCGGTAGATATTTTTTTGTATCCACCCTATACGTTTAGAGCGATTGATGGTTTAATTACCAATTTTCATTTACCTAAGTCAACATTATTAATGCTTGTTTCCGCTTTTGCTGGCCGTAAAGAAATTTTACGAGTTTATAAGGAAGCAGTTAAGGAGAAATATCGGTTTTTTAGTTTTGGAGATGCGATGTTAATTATGTAGTATCAACTATCTATTGACAAAAAGACAGAAAGAAAGTTAGAGTGTTTAAAATATTAATAATAAATAATTCTTTAAAAAAACTTTGTCGAAAGGAGTTTTTAGTGAAAAATGAAGAAAATAAAAGAGATGACGAAGAACAAAAAAAGTTCTTACAGTCTTTAGAAGATCAGGATAAAAAAAAGGAAGAACAAAAAAGAGAAAGAAAGTTTTTTAATAATTGTTATAATGCAGCCGGGATCGGCACTATTCTAACTATTATTTGTATAGTTAGTATGGGTGTATATAGAATTAATCTTGTTTTACCAAGTTTAATTCTAGGTTCTTTAACACTTATTATTCTGTTTTTAACTATGTGCACGGATCCGGAGGTAGAATTTTCCTCATGAGATATAGAATTATATCACCGAGGATAAAATTATAATTAAGTTAGCACTGTATGTTGCTAACTTATTTTTTTATATTACAGCCTGAAATTCTTAATAATTCTTGACATTTTTCATATTTTCTTGTAATTTTAAACAATAATTAAGTGCGACTGATATAGTTTCCAGAAATGAACATAAGCGAACTAGCTCGAATTCTAAAAATTCCACCTCAAGATCTTCGGGATAACTTGCCGAAGCTTGGTTTTGATATTGGTCAAAAGGCGATTAAAATCGATAATCATACCGCCAATAAGATTATTCGTTCCTGGGGAATGCTATCTCGTCGTCTAGCTTCTCGCCGAGCGGCTGAGCCAAAAGTAAAATTAGTCGCACCGGCTGATGTTACTGTTATTGCGGTGCCTCCTTTTATAACCGTTAAAGATTTTTCGGCATTAGTAAAATTACCAATCAATAAAATTCTTGGTGAATTGATGAAAAACAATATTTTTGCTTCGATGAATGAAAAAATTGATTTTGAAACAGCGGCCGTTATTGGGGCTGATTTAGGAGTAGAAGTAACACCGTTGGGTACGGAGACTGATTCAATGGAAACTCAGTCAGCTCAAGATAAGATTAGAACTTCGATGATTGATAATGAATCTAAAACATTAATGACAAGACCACCGGTGGTTGTTATTATGGGTCACGTCGATCATGGTAAAACAAAATTATTAGATACTATTCGTCATAGTAATGTTGTTGCTTCTGAAGCCGGCGGTATTACTCAACATATCGGTGCCTATCAAATTACTCATAATGAAAAAGCGATTACCTTTATTGATACTCCTGGTCATGAAGCTTTTACGGCGATGCGTAACCGCGGTGCTAAAGTTGCTGATTTGGCGGTTTTAGTTGTGGCTGCAGATGACGGTGTTAAACCGCAAACTATTGAAGCCTATCGAATTATTGAAGCGGCTAAAATTCCTTTTGTGGTGGCTATTAATAAGATTGATAAGAGCGACGCTAATCCTGAAAAGGTAAGACAAGAGTTATCTTCGATGTTGAATATTTTAGTTGAAGACTGGGGAGGTAAAACTATTTCCGTTCCGCTTTCAGCCAAAACTGGTGAAGGTGTTCCAGCTCTCTTAGATATGTTGTTACTGATGACTGATTTACAGGCAGATACATTACAGGCAGATCCAAGTACATCAGCTGTTGGCACAATTATTGAATCTCGTCTTGATAAAGGTGAAGGTGCGATCGCGACGGTATTAGTGCAAAATGGAACTTTGCGGGTCGGTGATCCAATTATATTTAATGGTTTCGCCGCTGGTAAAGTTCGCGCTTTAAAGGATTTCACAGGCCTTTCCGTGGAGCAGGCCATTCCCGGTACTCCTGTAAAACTTATTGGTTTAAAATCTGTTCCCGAGGTAGGAGATATTTTAGAAGTAGGGGAAGGTGAAAAGAATAAAACAAAGAGCTATAGTGCTACTCGTCAGACAATCGCTCTTCCGGTTATTGAAAATGAAAATGGAGAAGAATCTGAACCAGTTGAGACTATTTCCTTGATTATAAAAAGTGACATGTTAGGTTCCGGTGAAGCAATTGAGAACTCGTTATCAAAAATCGATAGCCAAGGTGTAAAAGTAAATATTATTAGTAAAGGTTTAGGTAATATTACTGAAGGTGATATTGTTCGGGCTGAAACTAATGGTGCAAATATTTTTGGTTTTAACGTAAAGGTTTCGCCACAAGCAGAAAATCTAGCTCGCGATAAGGGTGTGTCAGTAAAATTATATAAAGTTATCTACGATTTGATTAACGACGTTAAGACAACCATTCAAGAATTAGTAAAACCAGAAGTCGAGCGGGTTGATCTTGGTCGATTAAAAGTTATGGCTATTTTTCGAACGGAACCAAAAATGCAAATTATTGGTGGTCGAGTGCTGGATGGTGAAATTAAAGCTAATGCTTTTGTGGAAGTTATGCGTGAAAAAGAATTAGTCGGTGAAGGAAAAATTACTAGTTTGCAAAGTGGTAAAGTGGAAGTGCAGCGAGTGGAAACTAATCAGGAGTGTGGAATGCGTTTTGAAGGTAAAGCGATTATTGAAGAAGGAGATATTTTAGCCTTCTACGAGGAAAAGCAAATTATTAAGAAAGTAGGTTAAGCGTATGTCACGGATGGAACAAGTTAATGCCACCCTTCAGCAGGAGTTGGCTTTTTTAGTAGCTGAACATATTCATCTTAAAGGTGGTTTGGTAACGATTGTGTGGGTTGATTGTACGCGCGATCTGCGAGAAGCAACAATCGCTGTTTCAGTTTTACCGGAAAAATTTGCCGGTACCGTTCTCGGACAGTTACGACAAAAATCGGGAATTTTTGCTTCACAACTGCGTAAACGAATACGCATGAAACGACTACCGTCATTTCGTTGGGAACTAGATACGACGGAAAGTAATGCGGCGGTTCTCGAGGATATTTTTCAGACTCTGTGATTACTTCTTCATATTCTCAACTAATCGACCGTTTAGCCGCGGCGAAAAATATTTTATTAATTACTCATATTTCTCCCGATGGTGATGCTTTGGGTTCGCTTGGATTTATGAGCGAATGGCTATCAGTACTACATAAAAACTATACTTCGTATACGGCCGGTCCTTTGCCGTCGACTCTTTCTTTTTTACCAAATTACCATGAATTTATAACTGATAAAGAAAAAATTAAAGTTGAAGAGTATGATGTAATTATTAGTTTAGATTGTGGAAGTGTCGCTCGTACTAATATCGCTACGGAAATAAAAAATCGACGGCCTGATCAGTTTTTTATAGAAATAGATCACCATCCAGCAATTGAAAAAGCCTCAGATTTAGAAATACGTGAACCGACAGCCGCTGCCACGGCAGAAATTTTATATAAAATTTCACAAACCGCTCACCTTCCGTTAACTCCCAGGATGTCACATTGTTTATTGACCGGTATTTTAACAGATACCGGAAATTTTTCTTTTTCCGTTACCAGTGAGCATACGATAGCCGCCGCTGCTCAGATGTTACTGCAAGGGGCAAGTTTACCAAAAATTATTGACCGTACCTGGCGGACAAAAAAATTACCTGATTTGAAATTATGGGGATTAGCTTTATCTCGGTTAAAACTTTTGCCTCGATATGGTGTTACGTATACCCATATTTCTTCCACCGATCTTAAAGAGACTCAAAGTGATCATGAGGCGCTTGAAGGTTTACCTGAATTTATCTCGGCTTTGCCCGATACGCAGGCCATCATGGTTTTGTTTGATGATGAAAAGGGGATGATTCATGGAAATTTACGAACAACTCAAAATAACATTGATGTTGGAGCATTAGCGAGGCGACTCGGGGGTGGTGGCCACCGTAAAGCGGCCGGTTTTAGTCTGACCGGAAAATTAATTAAGAGTAATAACGGTTGGAGGGTTGAAACTTAGGCCTAGACAGGCTACAGTTATAGATAGTTATGTCTACAATTACTCAAAAACACGAAGAAGAAGGTCCTCTTACGATTACGCCGGGGGCAAAGAAAATATTTCAAGCGATGTATTTAGAACAGCACCCGTCTTCAGGTGATGATGAAACTATTGCTCGACTCCAGGTCTCTGACTTGATTTCCAAGATGGCTTTCTATTATGAAAAAATTCGAAATTCAGTTCATTATTCCGAAGAACATTTACTGCGCAAAGATTCCATTTTTCGCATCCTTAAACGTCAGTTAGTTATTGAAGGTTCGGTCCGAGTGGTTCGGGCTGAGGATAGCCGCACGCTTGCCCAGCATCTGTTAATTGAGTTAATTCGGGCTGGTTATTTACCAAATAATAAGTTACCCGAAACTAAGATTGATGAAGTCGCTGACTTGATTAATAAATATATTTCTTTACGAACCTTAGCCTTAAGCGAATCGGCCAGTCAATTTAATTTTTTTTCAAACTCTAAAAAAACCGAGGAAAGTTTCGAGAACCGAGCTGAATTAACTAATTGGTTAATGGGTTTGGCAGCGGCCGAAATTGAAGAACATATTGGGTATAATCATGCAACCCGAACAATCGTTTTAGCAATGTACCGGATGCTTGAAAAAAGAATTGAATTGCCACCCACTTTACCATATAGCAAGGATTTACCGATTCAAATTTATGTCGCAATTTATCGAAACCTTTTAAAATTTGATGATGACATGTTGTCGTTAATTCTTTTCCGATATTATAATGCCGATTGGCAAGGTGTAACCGACGTATCTTTACGAAAAATTGCTATTCAGTTACCAACCCTAAAACGAATTATTGATGCCCAGTTAACACATCCCTTATGTGCTCAACTTAATCGAATAACTAGAACTTATACCGTTTATTTTAAAATTTTAGAAGACGTAGTTCGTGAGGACCCCGTTGGTATTTATGAAAGTTTTAATGAGGATCCAAAATTATTTGATCGCAAGATTAAATTAGCTTGTACTAAACGATATAACGATGCTCGTAATACCTTATGGCGGGCCGCCTGGCGTAGTATTATTTATATTTTGATCACTAAGTCGGTTTTTGTGGTATTACTTGAAGTACCAGCCACACAATTTTTTGGTGAAGTGGTAAATTTTATTTCATTAAGCATTAATATTTCTTTCCCAGCTGTTTTAATATTTCTATCTGCTCTTTTTATTACGTTACCTAAGGAAGATAATACTCAGCGAATTATTGCCGGAATTGAGGAGATCGTGTTTAATGAAAAGAAGCGACCGGCGATTAAATTACGTAAACCCCGCGGTCGCCACCCTGTCATGAATGTTATTTTTACCTTAATTTATACGGTGACCTTTTTTGTTTCTTTTGGTTTAACAGTGTGGTTTTTAGAGCTGATTAATTTTAGTTGGGTTAGTGTTATTATCTTTTTATTCTTCTTGGCTTTTGCTAGCTATTTTATAATTAAAATTCGTCGGACAGCCAAAGAATGGGTAGTAGTAGAAAAACGAGAAAATATTGTTGGCTTTATGATTGATTTTTTCTCTGTTCCAATTGTCGCCACTGGAAAATGGTTATCGGGAAAATTTGCTCGGCTGAATGTTTTTGCTTTTGTTCTCGACTTTATTATAGAAGCGCCATTCAAAGTTTTTGTTGAAATCGCCGAGCAGTGGACGAGATATGTAAA
Source organism: bacterium (assembly GCA_035438725.1). Lineage (GTDB taxonomy): Bacteria > Patescibacteriota > Patescibacteriia > Patescibacteriales > Patescibacteriaceae > Patescibacterium. Next base: position 7,764 of record DAORIW010000002.1, read on the forward strand.
GGAAAGAAAAGAAGAATTATAATTTTTTCTATGGCTATTTTTGACGTCATTGTCATCGTTATTCTTGCCGGCTTTGTTTTTTATGGTTTCTTTTTTGGCCTTATTCGGACGGTCGGAATGTTAGCTGGTATTTTAGTTGGTGCTTGGTTAGCTTCTAAGTTATACCTAACGGTTTACGGCTGGGTGAGCTCTTGGCTACCGGGAAGCTCTAATATTGGAAAGCTGGTTTGTTTTATTATTTGTTTTTCAATTATTAGTCACACCGTGAGTTGGTTATTTATTTTATTTGAACAAGCTTTTAAGCTAGCAACAATCGTTCCTTTTTTGAAAACTATTAATCGATTACTGGGAGCTATCTTTGGTTTTGTTGAGGGTGCGTTAGCGATTGGTTTAGTTCTGTATGTAGCGGGCCGCTATGTACCAAGTGGAATGTCAGTAGCTAAATGGCTTGATAGTTCAGCGATCGTTTCTTTTTTAATTGGTTTTTCAAAAATATTAGCCCCGTTTTTGCCAGAGATTTATAAAAAGATTCAGTCTTTTATTTAATATATGTTTTTTGATACTCATAGCCATGTTAATAGCGAGGCTTTTTTAAATGATGCTGATACAGTTATTAAGCGCGCCTTGGAAGAAAATACTTCGGTAGTTATTATTGGCACGGATTATAAGTCGTCGAAAAAAGCTCTTGAGCAAGCTAATAAGTATCAGAATAGTGTTTGGGCAACTGTTGGGTTACATCCGTTATCTATCCAGCCGTCAATTGAAGAAACTTCGACCGGAGTTCGAGAAATACCAGCCGAAAAATTTAATGTTGATATGTATGACACCTTGGCAAAATTTCCAAAAACGGTGGCGATCGGAGAAATTGGCTTAGACTATGCTTGGCGAGATACGGATGTTGATCTTGAGAGATTAAAAAGAGAACAGAAAGTTGTTTTACTTCAACAGTTAGTTTTAGCGAGGCGATTTGATTTACCGGTTATTATTCATTGTCGACAGGCACATGATGACTTAGTTCCGCTCTTACAAGCTTTTCGACATGAATACAAGGATCGTTTGCCGAAAGATCGACCGTGGGGAGTAATACATTGTTTTTCCGGGGATGAAAATTTAGCTTGGCAGTATTTTAATCTTGGCTTAATTATTTCATTCACTGGCTTAATAACATTTAGTCAGCGTTGGGATGAATTAATTCGTAAAGTACCGTTAGAAAAAATTATGATTGAAACGGATTCGCCTTATATGACGCCAGAACCTTATCGCGGTAAACGAAATGAACCGGTTTTAGTAAAGTATGTTGCCCAGCGGATTGCCGAAATTAGGGGAGTAACGGTTGAACAAATTGGGGAGGTCACGACAGCCAATGCGAAGCGAATGTTTAAGTTGAAATAATTTTAATATTTTTATGGTATTACCTGATATCAAAATTTCGTCTCTAATTTCAGAGGGCAAGATTGTAATTAACCCGTTTAATGAAAAACGTTTAACTCCTCAAGGGTATGATATTTCCCTTGAAGATTTTAGTATTAAGCCGGGAGAATTTAAAGTTTTTAAAACGTTAGAAAGAATCGAAGTGCCTAATAATTTATTAGCAATTCCTTTTTTGCGGACCACGTATGCTTTTAAGGGTTTAAGGGTCATTTAAAAATTGCTTTATATAATAGTGGTACAGAAATTATTGAAGCTGAAAGAAGTGATCATCTTATAGCCCCTCTCCATTTAATTTTTATTCAGATTAATGGTGAATCTGGAGTTCCTTTCGGAGGTAGAATTGACGAATATTTAGATTAGAAGATTTTAAATCGCTTCTCGATAATTATTTTCAAAATCTTTTTCAGCTTCTTGACGCTTCATCATGTTGGCTATTAATTTTCCTAAATCTTCTTTAGCCTCATTAAAACTTCTATATACTCCACTTGTTAATTCACTGTAGTCTGGAATAGTAGTGCCTGATAGGGTTGGTGAGGCATGAATAACAACATAGTCTTCTGGGTCAGCGGAAATTTCTGATTTGTTAGGCTTGCCAATTTCCGGAACGGCCCAGAATTCAAAAGTAACATTTTCCAATTTGGGATCAAAGGTTGTGCCTTCTCGGATATACAAAGGGGATGGTGATTTCTTTTCGTGTTCAAACCAACCAAGAATAGCTATATATACATCATTAGCCCGCGGCCTTGGGTTTGGTGTTTCTTTTTCGGAGAATAATTTAGATTCTATCATACGATTAAGTTGATGATTAATAAAAATAGTATATCATGAATATAAAAAAGCCGTCTTTAGAAGAAATAGACGGCTTAAACTTTTTGTTTATGCTCTCTCTTATTGAACCTTTACTCTGATAAACATCTTGTGCTCATCAAATTCATTTATATTAAATTTATTTCCACTGACTTTGTGGAACTTACCTTCCCATAACTGGACTACTTGAATATCAACTTCGATATTCGCAAATAGTTTTTTCTTCTGAACTTCAGCTCTTATATCATTTATTGATAATGTGTCGGTGTCCATTTCGAATATATCAAGTTCGTTATAGACTTCATCAATTGTGTATGTGTAAGTTCCGGTTGGATCTTGATTTGTGCTCTGCTTAGCGGAAACAGATGAAAGAGAGATAAAAGTAAATAAGATTACGATAATGATTTTCATTGTATTTTCCTTTCTACCCCTTTGGCGGAGTATTGTTTAATTTATGGTTAATAAACCGCCTTCCTAGATCATATCTAAGTATTAAGGCTGTTTCTTAACCATAAACCTCGGAAAGGAAACTATCTAATAAATTGGTAATGAACTGTGATGAATGTATTATATCATATTATGTACTATTTGTCAATAGTATATTATGGATTTATTTTTATATTAGCCAAAAATTAGAGTATTTTTGATAGAATATTAATAATTTCTGGTTAATTATTAAAGAAAGTTGATTTTATTGACTTATCCCTTGAAAGAGCCTATATTTACTAAGGGAGCCCATTGGACTCTATATAAACCAAGGACAATCCGGCCTTGTTTTTGTTTTCTAGTGTATGGCTGAGAATCAAGAAGAGCTAAAAAAAGAACCTAAAAAAGCCTGGTATGTCGATGCTCTCCAGATGTTTACTAAATTATCAGGTTGGGTATTAGTACCGTTAGTTGTTGGCTATACTCTCGGAAGCTTTCTTGATAGGAAATATAATAGTGAGCCCAAATGGTTTTTTATTTCAATCGGTCTGGCTTTTATCATTTCAACAATTGGTATTGTCTATCAAGCCCAGAGTGAGTATAAGAAAATAATCCCACCGAAAAAATAATATGGTAGAATCGCACACTATTTCTGAAAGTACTGAAGTTAATCAATCCACAACTGAAACATCTCATGAAACCGTGTCGTCAACTGACGGACATGAAGAATTAGTTCATGAGCATACGTTGTTTGCTGAACCGTTATTTGAACTAGGTCCGTTGACTGTGACTAATTCATTATTAACTTCTTGGCTAGCGTTATTTATTCTGTTAGTTGTTGGTTTAGCTTTTAGAGCTCAACTCGGAGCCGTACCTAAAAAATTACAGAACATTGTAGAAATGGTCATGGAAAAATTTTTAGAAATTTTTGATGCTGTAACGGGTTCCCGAGAACGCTCAATACAGTTAGCACCGTTTGTTATGAGTTTTTTTGTGTTAATTTTAATTAACAATTGGTTAGGATTGATTCCGGGAGTTGGTTCAATTGGACAAGTAGTTTTACATGAAGGACAGGAAACATTTATTCCTTACTTACGGGGCGGTACCGCTGATTTAAATACTACTCTTGCCTTAGCTTCGATTGCTGTTGTCGCTAGTCATATTTTTGGAGTAGTAGCCGTTGGTGCTTGGACGTACTTGAATAAATTTATCAACATTAAAGCCATTGCCGAAATTCCAAAAAAATTTTTAAAGGATCCGACGATTATTATCGTGAATCCCATTAAAGCGTTCGTTGGTTTGATTGAAATTATTGGTGAAGTGGCTAAGATTGCAAGTTTGTCATTTCGTTTATTTGGAAATATTTTTGCCGGGGAAGTTTTATTGGCTTCAATGGCGGCGATCATCGCTTTTGCTGTTCCAATCCCATTTATGTTTTTGGAAATTATTGTTGGATTGATTCAAGCGCTGATCTTTGCTATATTGGTTTTGATATATGTTTCTATCAGTACTACCGCTGAGGAACATTAGTAGTTGAAAGTTGTAAAGTTATAAGGTTTATAACGTAGATAGTAAATCAGACGTTATGAACCTTATAACTTTAAGAACTTTATAACTCAAATTTATTTATTAATTTTTAATATATGGATAATGTCATGTTAGCTAAGGCTTTGGCCATCGGACTCGGTTCTATTGGTCCCGCCCTTGGTATCGGTTTTATTGGTGCTAAGGCAATGGAAGGAATTGGACGTAATCCGGAAGCCGCCGGAAAGATTTTAGTACCGATGCTTTTAGCTTGTGCCTTCGCTGAAGCCGTTGCTATTTACGCTTTGGTTATTGCTTTTAGCATCAAATAGTCTTTTGATGTACTGCCCTCTTTGGGCAGAGATTAAAAGAGTATTAATTGAAATTCGGTCAAAGATCGAATTGACGAAAAGAATATGGATTCTCTTATTTCAACCTTTCATTTAGATGCCAAATTATTAATTGCTCAGATTGTAAACTTTGCGGTTGTTTTTTTGGTATTATATTTTTTAGTGTTTCGCCCGTTATTTAAAGTAACGACTGATCGTTCCAAAACAATTGAAAAGAGTCTGGCGGAAGCCAAGGAAATTGAAGAGCGTTTAGAAAAAACTAAAGCTGAACAGAAAGAAATGATTAAGCAAGCCAAGATTGAAGCGTCCGTTGTACTTGAAGAAGCTAGTCGCCAAGCTGAAGAAAAAAAACTGGGGTTGGTTTCAAAAGCCAAAGAAGAGATTGGTGATTTGATTAATCGTGAGAAAGCTAAAATGCAAGCTGATAAGGCCGAAACGTTGCGAATGATTCGAGCCGAAGTTGCTGATTTAATAAAGTTAAGTTTAGAAAAAATTTTACAGGAAAAATCAGATAAGGTAAGTGATGAAAAAATTATTAATAAGGCCTTAAAGCACATGGAATAATATGGCATTAGCAACACGCGCCTATGCTCGGGCCTTATACGAAGCAGTTCTAGATAAAAAGAAACCAGAAATAAAAATCTTGGTTACTAATTTTCTTCAGTTGCTAAAAGAAAAAAATGGATTATCGCAAATTGAGGAAATTCTTTCACGGATTGAAGAAATTGATGATACTGAGAATCACTTGATTCGGGCGGAAGTTACGAGCGCCAGTCGGCTTGATGAAGTAAGTATAGGAAAGTTGGAAAGTTTTCTTCATAAACGAACTGGTGCGAAAGAAGTAGTCTGGGAGAAAAAAATTGATAAAAATGTTCTCGGTGGAGTTATTCTAAAGTTTCAAGATACGATTCTTGATTTAAGTATGGCGGGAAGAATTGAAGCCTTGGCTGAAGAAATTAAAAAGTAATTATTTTTCATTTATTGTATGTCTAAAACTAAAGATTTTATTGTCGAACAAATTAAGGAAAGCATTGGTGCTTTCCAATCTTCGGCTAAAGAGAAAACAGTTGGTCGAGTTATCAAAGTAAGTGATGGGATCGCATCAGTGGCGGGTTTAAATACTATTCGAATGTCAGAAATGGTTGAGTTTAAAACTGACGAGGGGATGGTAGCGGGCGTGGCCTTAAACTTAGAAGCTGATATGGTCGGAATTGCTATTTTGGGAAAATTTGAAGGTATCACTGAAGGTGCCGAAGTTACAGCCACGGGGCGTATTTTAGAAGTACCGGTTGGTGAAGCTTTGATTGGTCGAGTTGTTAACCCCTTAGGAGAACCTATTGATGGTAAAGGTGCAATTATTTCAAACCAATTTTATCCTGTTGAAAAGATTGCTCCAGGCGTTATTACCCGTCAGTCAGTTCATCAACCATTACAAACAGGTGTTAAGGCGATTGATGCGATGATTCCAATTGGACGAGGTCAACGTGAATTAATTATTGGTGATCGACAACTTGGAAAAACTGCCTTAGCGATCGATACGATTATTAATCAAAAAGGTAAAGATGTAATTTGTGTCTATGTTGCGATTGGTCAAAAAGAATCTAAAGTTGCTTCTATTTTAACTAAATTAGAAGCCGCGGGAGCCATGGACTTTACAACGGTAGTTTTAGCCGGGGCTTCAGCTGCTGCCCCACTTTTATATTTTGCTCCGTATGCTGGTTGTGCGATGGCTGAGTACTTTTTAGATAAAGGTAAAGATGTATTGATTGTGTATGATGATCTCTCTAAACACGCGGTGGCCTATCGAGAAATTGCCTTAATCTTACGTCGTCCACCAGGACGTGAAGCGTATCCAGGAGATGTTTTTTATTTGCATTCTCGATTACTTGAACGCGCATGTAAATTAAATAAAGAATATGGCGGTGGATCAATTACTGCTTTACCAATTATTGAAACTCAGGCCGGGGATAACAGTGCTTATATTCCGACAAACGTCATTTCAATTACTGACGGACAAATTTATTTAGAGCCTGATCTTTTCTATCAAGGTAATCGTCCGGCGATTAATGCCGGTCTTTCAGTATCGCGTGTTGGTTCCGCCGCTCAAATAAAAGCCATGAAAAAAGTGGCGGGAAAGATTCGTTTAGAAGCCGCTCAATATCGGGAATTAGCCGCTTTTGCTCAGTTTGGTTCTGACTTAGATGATGAAACTAAACAAAAGCTAGAACGGGGTCGTCGTTTATATGAAGTCTTTAAACAAGGTCAGTACGCGCCGTTGTCTGTTTCCGAACAGGTGGCAGTATTTTGGTCATTAATTAATGGTCATCTTGATAATATACCGGTTGAAAAAATTACGCAGTTTGAGTTAGGTTTCCGTCATTATTTGTCTGTTTCTTTTGCTACAGTTTTAGAAAAGATAGAAAAAGGCGGGGAGCTCACTGATGAAATTGTAAAAGAATTAACTGAAGCGGTGAGTGATTATAAAGGGACCTTAGATTATTTAATTAACTAGATTGGATCCTCGCCTACGCGGGGATGACAACAGGTGATATGGCCAAGACTAAAGACATCCAACGACGAATAAAATCGATTTCTAGCACCAAGCGAATTACGCGGGCGATGGAGATGGTTGAGGCGGCTAAAATGCGTAAAGCAGTGGAGGCGGTATTAGCTTCACGAACGTATGCTAATTTAAGCTGGGAGACGTTAATGAATTTAGCAGCGGCGAGTGAAAAACAATTATCACATCCTTTATTACAAGCACGTACAAAAATTAATCGTCAGGCTTTAATTTTAATTACTGGTAATCGAGGATTATGTGGAGGATTTAATAGTGCGGTTATTTCTGAAGCGAGAAAAATTAGTAAAGGGTTTGAAGATACGACTGATATTATTTTGCTTGGAAAGAAAGGTGAGAGTATCGCTAGTAGTTTGCATGTTGAAGCCCAATTCCAAAAAGAAGAGGTTGAGTTAACGGTTGCTTTAATTGCGCCGATTGCTAAAATGGTGATTGATGGTTTTCGAACTGGACACTATGACCGAGTTTTAATTGCTTATACTGATTATATTAACGCCGCTAAACAAGTCCCACGAGTAAAACAGATTTTACCTTTGGTTACACAAGCTGCCGATGGATCGTTAGGAATTTTAGGAAGTGATGATCGGGCTGGTTTGACTCAAGAATATATTATTGAGAAAAGTAAGGAGCACTTACATGGCGGTGGCTTTACTCATGAATATACTTTTGAGCCAAATGCCCAAATAGTCTTGGATGAAATTATTCCACGCTTAGTAACGGTGCAAGTGTATCAGGCATTACTTGAATCAAATGCTTCCGAACACAGTGCTCGTATGGCCGCTATGCACCAAGCCACTAAAGCGGCTTCTGATTTAGTACAAGAATTAACCTTATTTTATAACAAGGCCCGACAGGCCGCTATAACTGCTGAAATCGCCGAGATTACCGCTGGCGTGGCAGCACTTGAATAAATTTATATGACTGAAAAAAATATTGGACATGTTAAACAGATTATCGGCGTTGTTGTGGACGTTGAATTTAGTGGAGTGATGCCACGTATTAATAATGCTTTGACAATCGACGTGGAGGGGGGGAAGTTAATTTTGGAGGTCGCTCAACATTTAGGCGGAAGTTTAGTTCGTACCGTGGCGATGGGTACTACTGATGGTCTTCGACGGGGTGATGAAGTTGCTGATACGGGTGCTCCAATTACTGTTCCGGTCGGTCAGGAAACTCTTGGTCGAATTTTTAATGTTTTAGGAGAAGCGATTGATGGAGAGAAACAAGTAGTAGCTAAAAAGAATTATAGTATTCATCGTCCGGCTCCGAAATTAGTTGATCAATCGACCGAAACGACAATTTTGGAAACCGGTATTAAAGTTATTGATCTTATTTGTCCAATTCTAAAAGGGGGAAAAGTTGGATTATTCGGCGGAGCCGGTGTTGGTAAAACAGTTATCATTCAGGAATTAATTAATAATATTGCTAAGGCTCACGGCGGTGTATCAGTTTTCGCCGGGGTTGGTGAGCGTACGCGTGAAGGAAATGATTTATATCATGAAATGAAAGAGGCAAAAGTTATTGATAAACTAGCGATGGTTTTCGGCCAAATGAATGAACCACCTGGAGCTCGTGCTCGAGTAGCCTTAACAGGGTTATGTATGGCGGAATATTTCCGTGACGAACAAAAGCAAGATGTATTATTTTTCATTGATAATATTTTCCGTTTCACTCAAGCGGGAGCAGAAGTATCCGCTTTACTTGGACGTCTGCCTTCAGCCGTCGGTTATCAGCCAACCCTAGCGACGGAAATGGGACAATTACAAGAACGTATTACTTCAACTAAAGATGGATCTATTACTTCGATTCAAGCTGTGTATGTGCCAGCTGACGATTTAACGGATCCGGCGCCGGCGACAACCTTTGCCCACTTAGATTCTACCGTTACATTATCTCGAGCGCTAACTGAACTTGGTATTTATCCAGCGGTAGATCCACTTGACTCTTCTTCAACTATCTTAGATCCATCAATTGTTGGTGAGGAACATTATCAGGTTGCTCGCGGTGTACAAAAAATTCTTCAGCGCTTAAAAGATCTGCAAGATATTATTGCTATTCTGGGAATGGAAGAATTATCTCCTGAAGATAAACAAACAGTTTTACGGGCTCGTAAAATTCAACGTTTCTTATCACAGCCATTTTTCGTCGCGGAAGTATTTACCGGTCAACCTGGAAAATATGTCTCCCTTAAAGATACAATTAAAGGCTTTAAAGAAATTCTTGATGGTAAGCATGATGATAAGTCAGAAAACGAGTTTTATATGAAGGGAACTATCGATGAAGTTAAATAAATAATAAATCAATGTCTAACTCCATGACTCATTTTACTTTTGAAATTGCCTCGCCTGAGCGAGTAGTTTTAAAGGCGAATATGCATCAGGTCTCTGCACCGACGGTCATGGGAGAAATTACTATTTTGCCTTCCCATATTCCGTTAGTCGCGTTATTAAAACCAGGGGTGATTGAAGCTGTTACGATCGATGGTGTTCGAGAAATTATGGCTGTTTCCGGGGGGTTGATTGAGGTTATGGCCGGTAAAGTAGTCGTTTTAGCGGATACCGCTGAGAAAGCCTCAGAATTAGATGAAGAACGTATTAAACAAGCTCAGGAGCGAGCTTTAGGGCTTAAGGAGCAAGCTCGTCATCAGGATGATGTTGAGTTTGCCCGCTTAAGCGCTATGATCGAGAAAGAAGTTGCACGAGGGATGGCGGTTAGACGCTGGAGAGCAATCAATATAAAATAACAATTTAAATTATATAGTTCATTAAAAAAACGAAAGGATTTTTATGCAATTTACTAAATTGGCAAATCATTCGATTGAAGAAAAAGTAAAAGCTATTTTACAACGGAATGAGGAATATTCTGATAAGTTTCGTAAATCTGCTTTACAGCGTCGACAAAACCAAGAACAACATTCTACGGCCATTGCGGCTTTTAAATGTATGGATGGTCGAGTGCATTTACCTATTCTTACTTCTTTACCACTAGGGATTATAAAACCATTTCGTAGTTTAGGAGGTAAGTTTAATTTGGCCTGGCCATATCTTGATGCCAAATTTAAAAAGTGGGTTAAGGAGCAAGTAGAAAATAAGAAAGAGTGTTTAGTTTTAGTTACTTACCATTTTTCGGAAGGAAATGCAGATCATGGTTGTGCTGGATTTGGTTGCGATGTAGAAGCAGCCCGTACATATGTTCAAAAATTTAAAGAACAGATAGTACGTACGTACCATGACTATCCCAGAAAGATCTTTCCAATTATTGTAGGAATTGAAACTGATTCTCATTCTTTGCTTTTACATACCGACGACGGACAGATTATTAAAGTAAGTGATTTACAAGATAAGACTAAAGAGGCAATTTATATTAAATTAGTAGATAGCTACAAGAATTTATCCGAACAAGTTAGTGTTGATTTACTTGAGCTAGTGGTTGGAAATATTAAGCATATGAAAGAAGTAGCTTATGAAAAACGTGAAGCTCAAGATTATGAACACAAAGAATGGACGGTAGGTTTTGGAACTGGTTTCGATTGGTTACATGCTTATAATACTGCTCTAATAGTGGGCCCTTGGAGTCCTCGAATGGATCAAGATTTATTAACAGCTTTCTCGATTATTAAAAAGAATATGGATGAAGGGCGCATTAGTGATGATGGCTTTATCGTTCTTCTTTCAACTGAAAAAAATGAGCATGATAATGACGATCAGGCTATTGAGAAAGTTAATTTTTTACAACAATTTGCTAAGAATACTTTGATTAATTCATCATATTCTAGCTTATTGGAAAAAGCTTACTTTTTACCAGTCTCTATAGATGGCTCTGGAAAGTTCACTGATTTAAGTGAGAGATTAAGAGATTTCCCTCAGTTTTAAATAGTATTTTATCCAATAGTTGATAAAATTCGGTCTAATCCACCGAATTTTTTTTATATCTTTAATATGGTATACTACCTGTATAGATTAACTTATTTGCTCGAGCATTCTCTTATGACTACTGTTCCGTGCCCCCTATGCCATAGCGACGTTATTGTTGATGACGACGCCTATGAAAAAGATTTGGTAACATGTACAAATTGTGAACGTGACCTCGAAATTACGTCGATGACGCCTTTAGAGTTAAAAGCGATTGAGGATGAGGTTATAGAAAATGAAGAAGACCCCGAAGTGGAAAAGTTAAAAGAATAATATTTAAAAAAACGACCAGTCGGTCGTTTTTTGGTTAGGTTTAATTTATTCTTTAACGAGTTTGTTAAATTGTTCCCCGCGATCTTTATAATTTTTAAATAATCCAAAGCTGGCACAAGCGGGGGACATAAGGATGATATCACCTGAAACAGCTTGTTCCTGAGCCTTTGATAGTGCTTCACTCATACTATTAGCCATTGATATTTCTTTGGGATTATATTTTGCTTTTCGTAAAGAGTTTATAATTTTTGGTAAGGCTCTACCTTTAAAGAGGATGAGGTGTTTTACTTGTTTGGAAATTATTTTTGCCAGAGTAGTAAAGTCTGAACCCTTGTCAGCACCTCCGGCAATTAATAGTATTGGCTGTTTAAATGCCTTAAGAGCAGTGATGGTGGCGGCAGGAGTTGTGGCAAAACTATCGTTATAATAAGTGATTCCATTTTTTTCAATAATTTTTTCAAGTCGGAAAGGAAGGCCTTTAAATTTTTTTACACCTGTTGTGATAGTTTTTATGGAAAGACCAATAGCACGTGCAACTGCAACCGCTGCGGCGATATTTTCCTTATTATGATCGCCAGGTAAATTAGAAAATAGAGTAGAAGTAGTAAAAAATGTTTTTTTGGTTTTTACTTTTTTTATATCAGTCTTATTTTTTAATACCTGGTTAATAATCGCTAGATCATTTTTTTTCTGATACCGTATTAAATTATATTTGGCGTTCCAGTACGATGATAGAGTGGGATGATAGTTGGGAACAGTTTTGTCAGAAGGTGCCAGATGCTCGGGAGAAAAATTTGTTAGGACGCTGATATGAGGGCTGGTTGTCATATCTTCAAGTTGAAAACTCGAGAGCTCAAGAATAACCCAATCAGTCTTTTTAATTTTCAATATAAAACTAAATGGCGCCACGCCAATATTTCCACCAATCCAGACACGCTTGCCTCCCGTTTTAAGAATGGAATAAATGAGACTAGCTGTTGTTCCTTTTCCCTTAGTACCGGTTACTCCGATAGTATTTTTCGTTGGACAAAAATCAAGAAATAATTGCATGGGTGAAATAATCTGGGTGTGATTTTTTTTCAAGTCACGACGAAGTTTGGGAGAAAAAAATGATCCAGGCGTACGAATAATGAGACTGAACTTTTTTAAATTATTAAAGGTTGGCTTGGAGATATTCCAGGTAATATGTTTCCAGTTTTTTAATTTCGGGTATTGTTGCTCCATATCCCCGCGAGACTGAAGGGCAAAAATAGTCAGGGGATATATTTCTTTTGTATGTATTAAAAATTCGATCAAGGAATAATTTTCTGGACCTAAACCGACTATGGCAATGGTTTCTTTTTTTAGATCAGCTAATTTCATATCGGTTTCATGTCGATCCAGTTTTTACCATGCTTGCCATCAACAATAATCGGTACGGAAAGTTTAATTACGCCCTCCATAATTTTTTGAATTTTTGGAGTAATTTCTTTGATAATTTTTGGATCAATTTCAAAAACTAATTCATCATGAACTTGAAGTAGGAGCGTCACGCGACCCTGATATTCCTTATCAATTAACTCTTTAACCTTGATCATAGCGGCTTTAATCATATCGGCTTCGGTTCCTTGGATTGGAGTATTTACTGCCATACGTTCGGCACTTTTGCGAATCATGGCGTTTGTGGCATTTATTTCTTCTAGATAGCGCTTGCGGCCAAACAGTGTTTCAACATAGCCTTTTTTTTGGGCACCAGTAATAGTTTCGTCAACGTATTTTTTAATATTTTTATAGGCAGTAAAATATTCTTCAATAAATTTTCGGGCTTCTTCATATGATATATCGGCAGTTTGGGCGAGGCCATGGGGACCTTGTCCGTAGAGAATACCAAAATTAATTGTTTTAGCTTGGCGGCGCATATCAGCTGTAACTTTGGTAATTGGTACATGATTAATTAAGGCGGCGGTGGCGGTATGAACATCCTCGCCATCTTTAAAAGCTTTTTTTAACATGGGATCGTTGGCAATATGGGCGGCGATTCTCAGTTCGAGTTGTGAGTAATCAAGACTTAATAATTCATAACCTGGTTTAGCTATAAAGGCGGCTCTGATTTTTCGTCCGAGCTCAGTTCGAATCGGAATATTCTGGAGGTTAGGATCAATTGAAGAGAGGCGACCGGTAGCAGCGATTGTTTGGTTAAATGATGTGTGAAGACGACCCGTTACCGGATTAATAAGTTCGGGTAAGGTACGAACATAGGTCGAAGCTAATTTTGTGACTTCGCGATACTCCAAAATTAAATCAATAATTTTATGCTTACCTTTTAATTTCGCTAATTCATCGGCACCGGTGGAAATTCCAGTTTTAGTTTTTGAGAGGCCGAGGCTGGAAATGTTAAGGTCGGTAAAAAGAATTTCTTGAAGTTGTTTAGGTGATGACAAGTTAAAATTTTTGCCACATAATTTCCAAACTTTTTTTTCAATACTCGCGATTTGAGTATCAAGTTCTTTTTCGAGTTTTTTTAAATAGACAGTATCTAAACTAATTCCGGCTCGTTCCATATCTATTAAGCAAGCAGTGAGGGGAATTTCAATGGTATCAAATAGTTTTTTTAAATTTTGTTTAATGAGCTCTGGTTCTAATTTCCCATAGAGTCTAAACGTAATATCGGCATCTTCTGAAGCGTAACAACCTAAACGTTCGACCGGCACAGTGTCATACCATAATTTTGATTTTCCGCTTCCGAGTAAATCTTCGGTAGAAATTTTTTCAAAATTAAGCCAGCGTAAAGCTAGATTATCTAGACTATATTGGCGGTTACCAGGATTTAAAACATAGGCGGCAATCATCGTATCAAAATCAAAACCATTAACTTCAATTCCAAATTCTTTTAAGATCTTAATATCAAATTTACCATTATGAGCAATTTTTTTAACAGTTTTATTTTCTAAAATGGGTTTAAGTTTTAAAAGCCAGGGATGAATCTCGGGGGCTTTGTCTTTAGCTTGCCAGCTAAATAGATCGCCTTTTTTTATGTGGCTACCTGTTAGGGAGGGTTGGTTAACTGATATAAAATACGCTTCGCCTTCTTTCCAGCTAAAACTTAACCCAAGGAGGGAAGAGGTAAAAGCATCTAAACCACTTGTTTCAGTATCAAAGGCAAAACGTTTCTGTTTTTCTAATTTTTTTAAAAAAGTTTCAAAGGCTTTATTTTCCGTTATAACTTCGTATTTTAATTCTGTATGGTTACGAGTAAACTTATCTTCAGCCCGGGCACTACTTAATAAGGCCGCCGCCTTTTTATCGGCAACACCGGTTTGAATTAAGCGGGGGAGTAGTGATTTGAATTCGAGCTCATTGAAAAGTTTAGTGGCGAGGTCTCGATTAAAACCACCAAAATGTAATTTTTTTTGATCAAAAGGAAAATCAATATCGCGACGGATCGTTGCGAGGTCATGACTCATAAAAGCATCATCCTTATAGGTTTCTAATAGTTCTCTAACTCGTGGTTTTATCGTTTCTGATTTTAAATGCTGGTAGAGATTTTTTATTGTTTTAAATTCTTGTAATAATTCAACGGCGGTTTTTTCACCAATACCCTTAACCCCTGGAATATTATCGCTTGGATCACCCCGGAGGGCTTTATAATCAATAATTTGGTCAGCTTCAAGACCGTAACGCTGGCGAACTTGTTCTTTGTCGTAAATTAAACTTTCAGTCAGCCCTCGACTCATCGTATAAATTTTTGTATAATCATCAATTAACTGAAGTGTATCCATATCGCCGGTAACAATAATTTTTTCAGCCGTGTTGCCAACTTTTTTAACAATCGTACCAATAACATCATCAGCTTCACAGCCGGAAATTTGAAACACGGGAATTTCTAGAACTTCTGCTACTTCTCGGGCACGAGGGATTTGAGCATACAACTCAGGGTCAGCTTTTACGCGAGTGGCTTTATATTTATCATAGGTCGTATGACGGAAGGTTGGGCCTTTCATATCAAGGGCAAGAGCGACCATATCTGGTTTAAACTCTTTGATCGCTCGGAGAAGAAAAGAGGTAAAGCCATAGACAGCATTTACCACTTCTCCCGAAGTTGTTTTCATTGTTACCGGTAGGGCGTGGAAACTACGGTGAATTAAGGCGTTTCCATCAAAAATTAGTAATTTGGGGAGCTTTTTTGGGGGCATATTTAGTACATATAGTATATCATTAATTTTCCTTAAATAGGCTAGTTGTGAGCATTTTTTAAATGAATATTTCAACGAAAATAATAAGAAAAATGTGTTTAGATTTGGTATTGGTTTAATCTGAATAGTTGATATTTAAAAAAAATTACTTTGGAAAATAAAAAAGACTCATATATAATTTTTCATATGAGTCTTTCTGAAGCTTAATAACATTAAAACCTTTTATTGTAGTTAAAGGCATTTCCGAGTGCCGCAGATTTTAAGAGCCTACATTGTTTAATATATTCATTGATAGCGGGAATAGGTTCTCCTTCAAATAAATTATCTTTCATTCCGCTAACGTTTCCAATTATCTGACCATTCTCTAATTTAGACAATAGGAGCCCAACTTTTTCTTTTTTTGCAAGACCGGCGCCTTTTTTTAGGGCAGATATTGTATTTTCTGTTTTTATATAGTTAATATTTAAAGACTGAAGCTTTTTTTCAATGACTAAAAAATCATTGATCAGAGTTGTACTGTTTTTTTTGTCCATTTTATCTTATTTTTTAAGGAATTTTTGTAAAACAATAATTTATGTGAATCTATCATTTTTACTCAGACTCCGACTCTTTTTACATACGGATCAGTACCCCATCCTTTTTTATACTTAGGGAGACCGACCGGATGATTTTCGTTCGCTAGTAATAAGTGCCGCCAAGCAAGTGGGCCTTCTCCGGCTAGCTGGGTAGCGATGGTTTCCTGAACATATTTAATATCGCCTATTTTTAACTCGAGTTGAGGTTTATATTCAAAAGTCTCATTAGACAAAAATATTTTTCCTGTTCTTTTGTTTTTAAAAATGATAGCTTGGCTTTTCCCTAGACCTCCATAATCTCCCTCAAAAAAAGGAGCAACAAATAATATTTCTATTATATCTCCTATTTTGACTTTTCCAGCTTTTATTAGACTGTCTAAGTTCGGAACCTCAACTCTTGTAATATGAGAATACCATTTACCATTTTCATAACTTGTTTTTTTTGAGTAACGAAAAAGTAAATATACGCCCACGACAATAATTGTTAAAATAATAGCTGTTGGTATAACTGGGGTATTAATTTCTATATTCATTTTATTTTAATTTTTAGTTATTGGATTATCCCAGCTTCTAAGATTAAGAAGCTAGAAAAATCCAATAACTCATTAAGGAAATGTAAAAGATCGTAATAAGATATTATATCATGGATTTTGTTAAATGTCAATGATAAGCAAAAAATCTCCTTATTAAAAGTAGATTTTCGTTTGTGGACAAACAGGACGTTATTAGAATATGTTCAGAGTTTATCACAAAGTATGAAGAAAAACTAAGTATTTCAATGGGAAAGTTGTTATCAAAAGATAGGTTCTATTTTAGTAAATTAATAAAATAAGGACTCATTTCGTTAAATTGAAATAGTCCTTATATTTTTTATACGTTCTTAATCATAACATTGCATGTATTCCATTGCGTACTTCCGTATAAACACGGTGTCTGATAAACTAATTTCCGACATATTTGATCCGGTGTAACCCCCACATACTTGCCAGCTTCTTAAAAGAAGTGATTGATTTACATATTTTGGAGGGGTGAGGATTCTGTCATTTTCATAGCCTTCAAAAATTAAGACTAACTGCTTTGTTTCCTTATTAATAATTAATAATAATTCTTTGCTATTTAAAGTGACCTGCCAATCACAGTTCCAAGCACTAATGTTTGGCTGCCAATGAATGATATCGTAAGAATTATTACCTACTACAAATTTTGCTATTTTCAAAACTGCTCCTCCGAACCACTCTGACCACCTTATTCGAAACAGTTGATAGTCATGAGAGAATATTACCTGATCGTGATAGAGTAGATTTGTTGTTTCAAGGTGACTTGTGTCGGTGGAGCGTGTTATTTGATAACCTACTTCAGTAACAGATCGCCACTCTAAATTAAGTGCTTCATTATAATATTTGTTAAACATAATACAGGCACTATCTTTTTCAACTGAATTAATTTGAGTTGATTGGCTCGGTGACTCATTGCATGATGTAAATAAAAAGCATAAAGATAGCCCCAGGAGTGCTAGGTAGGAATTAAGTACGTTCATTTTTTCTCCTATATTTAATTGTTTAAGAACTAAAATATTTACCTTGATATAAACATACTTTTTATTTTTTGTCAATTCAAAATAGCAAGCTAAAATAAAAAATCCTCTAAATAAAAAAGAAGATTTTCGTTTATGGACTAAATAGGACGTTATTAGAATATGTCCAAAGCTTATTAAAAATATGAAGAAAAACCAAGTATTTCAATGGGAAAATTGTTATGAGTAACTAAGAGTATCTATAGGCATTAAAGTGTAATATTTTGATTAAAGTTTTCCTTGTCTTGTTTTTTTCTTTATTTTATGATGTAATCTATAGTTAGAACATTCAAAAAATTAAATCATTTTAAATAGGAGGAAAATTGAAAACTCACTTCATTTGTTTTTTACTAATTTTTTTAACCGGAAATATCTCTTTTAGTTTTGAAGAAAAGCTCAAATGCGAAAAAGATTCGAATATCACAGTAATATATGATTCAACAATATTAAATAAAGATGATACATCACAATCCCGCTTATCTTTTTCCAAAGAAGAAATAGCAGCTCTTATTCATGGAGACACATTTGTATACGTTTATCCTCAAAAAATTATATATACCAACAAGTTTCCCTGGTCAGTAATCGATCACATCGAAGAAAAAAGTGATAAGTCATATATAAATAGTAATCGCACTAAAATTGTGAAAAAAAATATTACTAAAGTTTATTTTGAAAGATCAGGCGAGAATCTCCCCCTACCATTTAGTAGAATATTTTTATGTGGATTGGGAGTGATAGGGTTAACTTTTTTATTTTCTTTATTTAATTCACAATCGCAAATAAGGCAATCTAAAAAGTATCTTCTTAACCAAGAGAGATTTATTGATACCGTTGGGGTTTCTTCAATGGGTATCATGTTGTGTGGACTCGCTAGTTGGATATCCATGGGAACAGAAACAGGAGTTTCCAGAAAATTATTATTTTTAATAGCAGGGGTATATTGGATAACTCTGTTTATTGCATATCGCTTGGGTAAAATTTATTTAAAAAGATTATTAAGAAAAAAAGAACTAAGCTTACAAAAAACTTAGAAGAAGATATTTTGAAAAATTTTAACCTGCAGATGATTTGTACTGCGGGTTTTTTAATATAAAAAATCCCCTTACTAAAAGGGGATTAAAAGTTGTGGACCTGAAGGGATTCGAACCCTTGACCTCCTGCTTGCAAAGCAGGCATTCTAACCAGCTGAACTACAGGCCCATGTATATATACGCTACTGTGGAACTGATACTTTTAGCAACGGTGATAAAATCCAACCCGTAAAGCCTTGAATTAAGCCTGTCATGGCCAGAATACCTAAAAAGGCAAGCGCTATTCCGAGCAGTTGATAGCCTAATCGAGAGCCACCAGAGCTGCCAAGTTTAGTTTCGAAAAACTCACTTGGGCCAAGTATTTCTAAAACTTTATTAGCTTTAACCGTTATAAGCGCTCCAACGATTAGCATCACTAAACCAACTAAAAAAACCATAGGGGTAAAATTTGATTTTAATATAGCTTATTATCGAACATAATTCAATGGATTGACTACTCGGCCATTGAGGATGACTTCGAAGTGAAGGTGAGGCCCCGTAGAACGACCAGTTGAGCCCATGGCAGCAATATACTGTCCCTTAGAAACCTTTTGGCCAACATTGACTCCGAAAGCTGAAAGGTGAGCATATCGAGTCGTCTTGCCCCCTCCATGATTAATAATAATTTGGTTACCATAGCCACCGTTATTCCAGCCAGTAGTTGTAACAACGCCATCATCTGCCGCATAAATTGCTGTGCCAATACGATTAGCAACGTCAACACCCGTATGTCGCCAAGAGAAATACTGAGTTATGTTATGACCAGTTGTTGGCCAGACCATTCGTGCGCCTGCGGGAACAATCGCCGAGGGACCAGGAATTAATTTTTTAATTGCATTTAAACCTTTAGAAGCAGATCCGGCAATTTGTCTCGAGGTTGTTTTTGGTCCTTGAGCAATTAATTTACCCCCAGGAATTACTAAGCGGGCACCAATACGAATTTGGTTGGCATTAGTGATTCCATTGCTCGCCATAATCTGTTCTGGAGTAACACCATAGAGACTAGCGATTTGTCCAAGCGTTTGTCCACTGACGACGCTATGGGATACACCGCTTGTTGGAAGAATAGTTAGTTTATCTCCCGGTTGAATGACACTCGTGGCTGACAAATTATTTTCCCACAAAATAGTGTTGGCGGAAATATTAAAGCGTCGGGCGATACCACTAATGGTGTCGCCATTTTGAACGGTGTAGGCGATGGCACTTGTTCGAGCAGGAGTACTGGGAGTAGGACTACCAGGTATTTCATTTTTTGGAGATTCATTTGTAAATAAATTTAAAGGAACTCGTAATAAAGCTAATGATTCATTTTTAGTTTTTCGCCACAAGGTAATATCGTAATTAGGATAATCTTCGATAAATTGCTCGGCGTCAACTGTATCACCAGTTATCAATTGTGAGAGTAAAGTTTTACCAACGAGCTCACTAGAAGAGAGGGGAACAGATCGATTGGTAAGATTGCCAGTTGTTAAAATAACAGCGATCAATATAAAGAGAGCTGGTAATACATAGCGACTCGTAAGTAAATAACCAATTTTTCGACCAGCCTTGGGTGAAGCGGAAATCTTTCGGTTTATTAAAGCGTAGAGGCGATAAAATGGAACAACAAAAATATTTAATAAAATGCGACCAATAAAGGCCATAGGCTTAAACACCGCCTTAACAAAAAAAGCGGTTAAAAACCTCTTTGCATGAATTATTATTTTTAGCGCGAAGAGCAGTATTGCCGCTCCAATTCGCTTAATAGTCGTACTAATACGTATTAACTTACTTTACCTTGATACTGATTACAATACCACAATATAAGGTTAGAGTCAATCAACAAAAAGTTACTATTTTGCTTTTCGTTTAGTCTTTTCTTCAGAGGAATTCTTTGAAAGGAGGGTTACTAATTTACCTACACCCGAAACAATAAAATTAAGATATGAGGTAGAGGCGGTAAATTTTTCTTTGATTAAATTAACAATTTCGTCAACCGCATCTAGCTTCTTTTTTAATTGACTGATTGTTTGATGAATTTGTTTAAGTGCGCCAATGGCGTAATACATAATCCAGGCTATGAAAATAGTTATCCATAAAATACAGAAAGCCAGAACTAAGAAAAATATATCTTGACTCGTTGAAATAAAATTCATATATTTGTTTTATTTTAAGTTTAAATTTTAGAGGTAAGCGTCAATTGCTTCTCCAGGAACACCAGCCGATAAAATTTTTATTCCGCTGTGATCAGAACCAATTCCCAGTTCGTCAGTGGCGCATAACATTCCGGCTGATTCAACGCCACGAATCGTTGCTGCTTTAATAGTAACACCATTAGGTAAGATAGTTCCAATTGTCGCCAAAGGGACTAATTGTCCGACCTCGATATTCGGGGCACCACACACGATTTGGGCGGTTTCTGGTTGGCCGATATTAACCTTGGCAATTCGTAAACGGTCAGCATTGGGATGCGGTTCAACGCTTATTATTTTTGCGATGATGACGCCAGGAAATGAAGTAGCAGGTTTTTTCTTTCCAAAAAGATTTGTGAAAAATGACATATAATTTTATTCTTCTTGAGCTTTATCGCCCTGATAACTAAGTAAGAAAAATTCTAAAGCTGATAAAGCGAGAATTAATAATCCAACATTCAGCCAGCTAAATAATTTTTGTGAAAAAAGGAATAGGACACTAGTAACTAATACTGAGGCCAGTAACGCTTGTCTGAAAGCAATTAAAACTGATTGCGAGACAAGTTCTTGTTTTAAGGCGTAGAAACGAATTATGAAACCAATAATCGATCCTGTTCCACTAATCGCACACAGTAGTAGAATATAGAAAAGAATAATTCCCGAAAGCGTGGTAGCGGTTGGATCAATATTAACAACAATTAAGCCAAGCGCTAACCAAAAAATGAGCGTGGCGATCGTCATGAACATGAGATAGGAACGGAGGGACATAGGAAATAAATGTTATTAGTATATTGTAACGTTATTTTTAAATATCGGCTACTGGCCCATGCTGACAATACTTACAATCACTTTGAGAAGAGGGCTGAAAATCGCTTGTTTTAATTTTTTCTATTAAAGCTATCATGTCGTTCTTTACTTTCTCGATCTCTCCCGGCTTAGCCATAAAAGACAGGCGTTCGTTATCTTTTAGATAATGAAAGGTTAAGCGGCTGATCGGTAGTTGGAAACTTTGTTCAAGGGCCGCTTGGTAGAGTAAGAGCTGACGTTTATTTTTATAACCAAAAGGTTTAGGTAGAGTTCCGGATTTATAATCTATAATTTCGTAGGTGCCATCGGGTAATTTATCAACACGGTCCACAGTTCCGATTAAAGAATATGAGTCGAGAGCTAAGTTGAATTTTTTTTCTAGAAAAACAACTTGGGGTCGAGATTGAGTAAAGTCTGTTTGGAAGTCGGCGAGCATTTTTTTACCTAAGGTTTTATAGTCGTCGGCTTGTTTTTTATTTTCATACCCATTGTCTTGCCAAAAAGAAGTATACAGGTTAAGTAAGTTTTTAAGTGAAAAGACTTCGGGATCGATTTTTTTTTCACCAAACAAGCTTGGCTGAAAACCATTATCGAGTAATGGTAAAACATATTGGCGTAAGCAAGAATGGAGGCATCGTCCAAAGACCGCTTGTGGATTATCTTCGAGCGGAATTTTCAAGATATAAATAAATTTATAATCCAGCGGACAACGTTCAAAAGTTGTTAATTGAGAAAAGGAAAATTTTTGTGGTAGAAAATATGGTGGAGTTACTAAGGATGGATTTAGTAACGCGAGATCTCTTTCTAATTCAGTCGGAGCGTTAGCTTCACTTGTTTCAATAGTAATATTCGCTTCCTCCACAAAGCGGGAAGGTTTTTTTTCTCGCGCCCCACCGTAATCTTTAGCGCCGCTTAAATACAAACCACGTTTGGCCCGAGTGAGAGCGACGTACATTAGGCGTCGTTCTTCTTCTAAATGTGCTTCACTGCCGCTACTACGGGGACCGCCGAGAGCTTCGGGAATAATAATTTTATCAGTACGTGTAATTGTCGGGAATTTTTTATCGACTAAGTTTGGGATAAAGACCTGACCGAATTCTAAACCTTTAGCAGCGTGAATTGTCATTATTTTTACTGTATCCGCATCATCAAAGTTAAAGCGTAGTCCGCCGGTTTCTCCCGCTTCCATTTCAAGATTAATTAAATCAAGAAAATCTTTAAGCAGGCCACTTTTGTCAGCTTCTTCAAAAGATTTTATTTTTCCATAAAACTGATTAAGGTAATTAAAAGCTTCTCGATCCTGATCATGATCAAGTCCTGGTTCAAATAATTCACGAACAATGGCGATGAATATTTTTGATGTTTTTTGATCTTTCGTGAGTAGGGCATGAGCACGGATCTGATGTACTAATTTCTGGGCGGTGGTTTTTCCTTCCGGACTTATTTCTGTCACGGTATCGATTTTTTCAAGAGTCTCATAGAGCGACCAGAGCTTTTTTCTCGCCCATTTATTTAAAATAAGAAGGTCACTATGTGAGACTTTAAACATCGGTAAATTAAGCACTCGGTATAAAGCGGCGGGTTCATGATAGTTGTCAAGTAGTTGTAGGTAGGCGAGAGTATCAAGAATAATACTCTTATAGTAGAGACCCTTAAGGGAAACAAAGTGATTTGGAATATTGCGGCGAGTCAGCTCACGAGTAAATTTATCAGCCGTATCATTAGCACGAACTAAAATCGCCATATCAGCCCAGTTTTCAGCTTGACCGCTGGAATGAAGGGCTTGAATTGTATCGGCGATCGTAGTAGTTTCGGCGAATTCGGTCGGGAATTGAAAATAGTGCAGTGTACCGGTTTTTTTTAGATTAGAATGGAGTTGTTTATCAATTTTTAATTTAGTTTCAAGACGATTCGGATTATTATGGTTAATAAACATATAAGCAGTATCCAAAATATTTTGAGTCGATCGATAATTTTCCGTTAAGACAATTTCTTTGGCTGTTGGAAAATCATCCTTGAATTGCATGATATTAGAAAGTGAAGCACCACGGAAACGATAAATACTTTGATCATCATCGCCGACTGCCACTAAATTATTATGAGGCGCCGCCAACATTTTTATTAATTCATATTGAGCGGTATTGGTATCTTGGAATTCGTCTACCATGATGTACTTAAATTGTGTTCGGTACTGCTGTAGAATATTAGGTCGCTCCTTGAAGAGTTTAATGGTGTAACGAATTAAGTCCCCGAAATCAAGTAAACCTTGATCGAGTAGAATTTGGTTATAGGTTTGGTAGGCTTCGGCAAGTTCGGTTAAGCGAGAAAGATCGAGCTCCTCAGCTTCGTTTTTTTCGTCGGGTTCAGTTGCAATTTTTGATTTTGTTTTAGACGTTTTTTTCGGAGACGTATTAGTTGAGCTAGGAATGATATTCGTGTTTGCTTTAAATGATTTAGAAAATTCTAAATATTTTTCCGGAGAAATATTTTCATCTTTTAATCTTGAAAAATGTTTTATCAGTTCATGAATAAATTTTGTTGGATCTCCCAAGGGTCGATAGTAATCGAGATTAAAAGCAGAAAGATTCTTTTTTATTAAAATCCATTGTTCAGTTTGAGTTAGAATTTTGAAAGCCGGGGAGAGACCAATATCAAGAGCGTGATCGCGTAAAATTCGCTCACCAAAACTATGAAAAGTATTAATCCAGAGATTTACATATCCGTATGGAAGTAATTTATCCGCTCGTTCCTCAAGTTCACCCGCACCTTTTTCGGTAAAGGTTGTTATTAAAATTTGATCTGGTTTAATTTCTTTTTCTTGAATTAAATAGGCTAGCCGATTTATAAGGACCGTGGTTTTCCCGGTGCCTGCCCCAGCGACAATTAACAGCGGACCGTCGGTATGTTCAACGGCTTGTTTTTGGGCGGGATTAAGGGTAGAGAGGAGGTCGATGTGGGGTTTCATACTTAACATATTTTAACATGAGGGAGTGACGATAGCAAATATAGAAAATAGCTAAAATAAGGTATTATTTATAAATATTATTGACAAAATTGTGTAAATATGGTATAGTCTTTGTTATGATTTAAATTCATTTAAAATAAAATAGTGGGTCAAAGGAGGCCAACAATAATGAAAAAACAAAGAATTTTGTTTTGGATACAGGTTGTTGGCGTTCTGATATTTGGAAGCTCGCAACTGTATCATATGATTAGTTATTCTACTATTGGATTAAGTGAAAGTATGTTTCTTTGTAA
This sequence comes from bacterium, assembly GCA_035438725.1. Taxonomy (GTDB): domain Bacteria; phylum Patescibacteriota; class Patescibacteriia; order Patescibacteriales; family Patescibacteriaceae; genus Patescibacterium. The sequence continues at coordinate 32,690 of DAORIW010000002.1, forward strand.
TACAATAGTAGTAACAATTAATCTTGTGTTGGCTCTAAAGGCTAACAAAATTCAATCATCAAAAAATACTAAGGAGACAGTTCTAATATATTTTTTTGGAACATTGATTTATATGTCGTTCTTAGTAACGATGGCGATAAAAGCAGAAAGTGCATGGGGTAATTTAGATTGGATTACTATACAAATAGTATTGGGTTTGATAGCTGTGATGTTGTTGTATGTAAAATATAATAATATTAGTTATCGAAATCCTTTATTAAAAGGTGTAGTTAGTTTAATTTTGAAAGTTGTTCCCCAGTTAATCATGGCCTACAAAATTTATGAAGTAGGCGGCCAGGGGTTAAGCACAGTAACACTAATAGTTTTCCATATTCTTACTCTTTTAAGAATATATAAGGTTTGGGAAACTAAACGGGAAATGACATCCGAAAAAAATCGAACAGGATTATTACTTTCGGAGATAGGTAATGAAATTTCCTGGATTGTTGTAACAATTGTGTGGATATTCTAACTGATTGTAAAAAATAATATAAACGTAAAGTCCGAGATCAATGATCCCGGGCTTTTTTATTTCTTATAACATAAATTACTTTATGATATGTATGATATAATAAATATATATGGCGGATCAAAATTTGATTAATTATATTAAAGAAGCTCAAGGTCAGGGGATAACTCAAGAGCAGATTAAAGATGATTTATTGAAGGCAGGTTGGCAAGCCGCAATGGTTGAAGATGGCTTTAGAGCTTTGGGATCTCCATTAATCACTCCTTTAGAAACCACAGCGGTCTTAGAAAAGAAAAAGTTTTCTCCTAAACTTATTCGAGGTTTAATAATTTTCGGTAGCACAATAGCGGTTTTGATAATCGCTTTTTTTGTTTTTAAAAATAAGATATTTTCATTAGCTAACCCTGAGTCTTCGGAAGAAGTTAGTAAAGTTGATCAGAAAAAGGTTGTTTCATCGCCTTTCTTACAATTTGATACTGAATTAAAGTTGGCTGATTATAAGAAAGATTTTGCCTATTATGAAGTTATTTGGAATAAAGAGAAAACTTGTTTTGGAATAGTTATAGAAGAAAATTTTAACCTAAAAGAAGAAACTCAATATCAATATATATCTTTTAAAGATAGTGTAGTTGGTCCTGTAAAAATAATGAATTCTGCTTGGCAAGAATTTAAATTTAGTGACGACTGCAGTACCTTGGTATTTAAAGCTCAAGATAAGGAAGATGGTTTATATCATATATATAAGAATGGAGTAGCGATTTATACACAAGATCAGTTTGGTATTGGAGAATATATATTTGATTCAAAATCAAAAAAAATATTTTATATGGAGGAGAACAGTCTTTTTATCGATGGCGTTAACGTAGGCACGTACAACAATGCTCTACCGTTAAGTTCCTTAGTTAAAAATTTAAAATTTGATAATTTTGGAAATTATGTTTTTAAAGTAGTAGAAAAAAATCCAGAATATGAAATTTTTATTCAAAAAAATAAAAAACCACCATCTTCAGAATTCGGGTCTCTTTTACATGGAATTGAGGTAGACCCAAACTTAACTCTTGAAGAAAAAAATAAAAAAATGAAAGAAGTAATGGATACAATGACACCAGAGGAAATTGAAAAATTTACCGACGAAATGCTTTCTGAAGAATCTCTTATTCAAGAAATCCAACTAGGAGAGGATTTTAAAAAATTCAACTGGCTAACCAGGGAGATTTTAGTAGTTAACGGTAAACAAACAGAGCCTTTTAAAATTATTCATAGTTTCCACTTTACGGAAAACGGTGATTTACGATATTTAGCTAGTAAAAATGATGGAGATTATTTCTTTCATGATGGAAAATTAGAGCAACTAGAAAAATATGACCCGACGGATTCTTTTCGAAGATCATACAATAATTTTAAATCAAGTCCTGATGGTAAAAAATATTCATACACCGTCTCAATGTATAAAACTCCCTCTGATAATTTTACAAAGAATCTAGGAAATGAAGCAATAGTGAATCAAGAAATCGAGGAAAGTGAGAAGTTAAAAAAATATAAGCTTGTTCTTAATGGTATGGTTACAGAAGAATATGTAGGTTATCCAACGGAAAATTTAATATTTAGTGCTGATAGTAAACATGTAGCTTATCATGTTTCTGATAGTGCAAATAATAACTTAGTTTTTTTGGATGGAAAAAAAATAGGTTCCTTTCCTAATATTTCCAGTGGTTATTATAATTCTCTTTTTGCTTTTAGCGCAGACAATAAATTATATTTCAATACTTCTGACACCAAAGAATCATGTTTGTATATTAATGGAGAAAAAAGTAATTGCCAACAAGGTACTTTTGATAACTTTACCTTTCGAGGAAATTCATTTGCCTATGTTCATAAATATGGTGACCATGAGAATGCGGCACGTTATAATGTAATTTTTAATGGCGTGGTTCATGGGCCGTACGACTCAATAGATGAATTAGAAATTAGTCCCGATGGTACAAAGTTTTTTCATATAACTATTGACAGGAAAGGTCTTTTCCTAAATGGGGAAATATTGGAAGCTGAATCAGCTTTTGCGGGAGATCTAGAACAACTGGCTTTCTTCACTCCTGATAGTCAGCATATTGTTTACTCGGCTCGTCCTACTGATACTAAAATAGAAATAAAAATGGATAAAAAAGTAATTGAGGAAATAGCTACTCCACGATCCTATAACCAAGGATATAATCAAGACATTGATTATCTTAATCATCCCGGTTATCTTTTTGCGGCGCCGGATAAAAAAAGTGTTTGGTATTTCTTTAATCAAAGAGAAACCAAGCAGTTAATCGTAAAAAATATTAAATTAGGTCTTTAGAAGGATTTACTTGAGTAATTTTCTAAACTGCCCCTCATTTTTATATGGTCCAATCACAGCCAGGTTAAGACCTTTTGGATGAAATATTTTTTGAGCAACTCGGCGAATATCTTCGGCTGAGATTTTTTTTATAATCGCTAAAAATTCATTCGGGGTCATTAAAGATTTTTTATTTCCGCCTGGTTGTTGAGCTCGGATAACGAGTTGTCGGCCATACCAGTTAGCAATATCATCTGGACCTTCAAGACTGAGTAAAATTCGACCGGTAATAAATTGTTTGATTTTTTTTAATTCTTCCTTGGGCATTAATTCGGTTGTCAGTCGTTTATATTCTTCGATAATAATCGTGATGGCTTTTTCGATCTTATCAACTGGTACGCCCGCTTGGGTGGCAAGGTAACCACTATCGGAATATGTTTCGGCACTGGTACGAACGTAATAACAAAGTCCATTTCGTTCGCGCAAATTTAAAAAGAGACGAGCGCTCATTGAACCACCTAAGGCCGTAGCAATAATTTTATGAATAAATTCATCCTTGTTTCCATAAGCTTCGGTTCGAACCCCGAGCGATAAATGGGCTTGATCGGTTTTTTTGTATTCGAGTTGAATTGCTGGAGAGGATTGTTTTTCGCGGACCGGTAACTTTGGTTTAGCCTGACCCTTTGACCAGCTATTGAAAAAATCACTAATTAGTTTATGAGCTCCCTTTGGAATATCACCCGCTACACACACAAAAGAGTTAGAGGTTTTATATTGACTCTTAAAATAATTAACAAAATCTTCGCGCTGAAAGCTGGCGATATTTTCTTTAGTACCGATCGTATCCCAACCGGCCGGAGTATCACCGTACAAACATTGTTCAAAAACATCTTCAATGCGCATGATTGGGTTATCGAGATACATGTTTACTTCTTCGATGATTACGCCTTTTTCGCGATTAATTTCTTCGCTTTCAAATTTAGAATGAAGGAGCATGTCAGACAAGACATCTAAGGCTAATTTAGTTTCTTGTTTAGCCACTTTAATCCAGTAGCCAGTATATTCTTTTGAGGTGAAGGCGTTATACTCTCCTCCGACGCGGTCGAGAGTAGAGGAAATAGTCAGTGTGTCAGGTCGCTTGTCCGTTCCTTTAAAAAACATGTGTTCGAGGAAATGAGACAAGCCACTATTTTTTCGATTTTCGTATTTTGAGCCAGTGGCGATCATCACTAAAATGGCCGTAGTTTTAGCTCCGGTCATAGGCACGGTTAATAAGTTTAAACCGTTAGAAAGTTTTTTTATTTGAGGCATATTTTATTTTCGTCATCCCGGCTTTGAGCCGGGATCCAGTTAATGTTATTAAATCTTCTTGTCTAGACCCCTGCCTTCGCAGGGGTGACAGCTAAACGATGTTAATTGTATTACAACCTTTCTTTTAAATAATTTTCCAACTCATCAATCTTAATTCTTTTTTGTTCCATAGAATCTCGTTCTCGTACCGTTACGTCGTTGTGCTCTAAGCTATCAAAATCAACAGTGATACAAAACGGTGTTCCAATTTCATCCTGGCGACGGTAGCGTTTCCCAACATTACCATTGTCATCAAATTCGCTTGGGTAAGCTTTCTTTAACATTGCGTACACTTCACGAGCCTTACTTACTAACTCTGGCTTATTTTTCATCAAAGGAAAAACGGCGACTTTAACTGGGGCGAGTTTGGTTGGCAATCGTAAAACGATACGAGTATCTTCACCTGTTATTTCTTCGTGATAAGCCGAGAGTAATACTGCTAACATGGTTCGCTCTACGCCCATTGAAGGCTCAATGACATGCGGGATAGATTTAATATTATTTTCATCACTGTATTCAAGGCCATGACTCTTCAAATCAAAATCATAACGATAGGCTAAACCGTAGAGTTCTTTCGTGCCAAATGGATACTTATATTCAAAATCAATAGTTTTCTTTGAATAATGGGCCCGCTCTCCATCTGGTATTTCAACTTCATTAATTGAAGCATCATAATCAATTCCGAGATCCTTAATCCAATTCACAACTTGCATTTTCCAGGCTTCGAAATAACCAAGCCATTCACTCTCAGTTTTTGGAGCGGGAATAAAATATTCGATTTCCATTTGTTCGAATTCACGAGTCCGGAATATAAAGTTGCCGGGGGTAATTTCATTTCGAAAAGCTTTACCGATTTGGCCGACACCAAAAGGTAATTTCTTACGAGAAGTATCAAGAATATTTTTAAAGTTGATAAAAATACCCTGGGCGGTTTCCGGTCGGAAATAAGTAGCGTTACTTTCGTCTTCGACTGGTCCGAGATGAGTTTTCATCATCATGTTAAATTGTTTCGGTTCGGTTAGTTCGTTTCCGGCCGGACTTTTCAACTTAAGTTCAGTCATTTTTTCGGTCATGCTTTTAAAATCTAGACCACTCGTCTTAACCCCTTGTTCTTCCAGTAAATGATCTAAACGAAAACGTTCATGAGTTTTTTTATCTTCAACTAACGGGTCAGTGAAATGCCCGAGGTGACCACTTTTTTCCCAAACTGTTGTGTTTAAGAGAAGGGAACTATCAAGACCAACCATATCGTCGCGATTTTCAACAAAACATTTCCACCACAACTGTTTAATATTGTTTTTCAGCGTAACGCCTAAAGGACCGTAATCCCAACTGTTGGCTAGTCCACCGTAGATTTCTGAACCGGGAAAAACAAAGCCACGTCGTTTACATAACGAAATAATTTTCTCCATTAAATCTGATTTTTGCTCTTTCATAATCGGTTATTTTATGACTTTATAATTAGGTAATTTAACAATAACGAGCTTATATCATTCTGTCAAAAGGGAGGGTTTTCTTGAGGCCGCCATTATTCCCAATATCGACCCGCTTAACATAATTCCAAAGGGAAGACTAAAAAGCCAGTGATCAAATAAGGCAATAATTATAACGGCAAGAATAAGAGCCAGAACTAAATTTCGATGTTCTGAAATGGGATTATTTTCATCTTTAGAATCATCTTTATATATATGAATAAAGAACGTCCCAAAAAAACTCAGTACTAAGATCAGTCCGAATATCCCTAGTTCAGCCGCCAGTAAAAGGAATGTATTGTGAACTGGTTGATAGAACCAACTGAGCTTTTTAGGATTATTTTTTTCTAAAGCTAGCGTATAGGTTCCTAATCCAAAACCAAAAAATGGTTTTTTTAGTAGTAGATCTTTGGCTGACCCGAGGCCATCAAGTCGTTCATGAGTAGAAATTTGTTCGAGTCTGGTATCGCCGGAAAGACGCGGAGAAAAGAGATATGAATATTGAAAAGAAATTAATGAAATAACTATTGTGATAGTTGCTAACCAGCCAATAAAATCAGGTCGAATTTTTTTTGTTTTATATAGGTAAGAAATTATTAGGATTACAATTCCGGTGGTGGCGGCTAACCAAGCGGCTCGAGAAAAAGAAAGAACTGTTCCGGCCGATAAGATGGCGATTGAAAAAATAAGGATCAGGCCTTCAATTTTATTTTTGGCATCGTTTCGAAATAACCATAGCCACGAAGCGATAATGAGAGCAAGAGCCATTAAGCCACCAAACATATTAGGATGGTCGAGACTTCCGTACGCTCGTAACCAACGTTCGGTTACTCCATCCGGAGCGACGGCTTCAATTACCGACACCCCGAGGGTTCGTGCATCGTGTTCGGCTAAACCAAGCCATTTGGAAGCAAAGGTTGATTGGCTAAGAAATTGCCAAATTCCCAAGAGTCCATTAAGAGTAGCACCACTGACAAAGGCGAGACTTAGATGACGAAAAGAAATATCTGTGTTTGAAAGAATATAAAACAAAGAAATACTTAAAAATATAATTCCAAGTTTATATAAAGAAAGCAGGGGAGAGAGACTGAAAGGAATGATAACTAAGCAATACAGTACAAAACCCAATAATACATAATGATGTTTCTTGAACTCAAAATGTAGGTTAAGATTTTTTTGGGAAATAATAAAAAAAATCAAAGACAGAATAATTAAAAGGGAAGTAGCATAGAGACTAATGGTACCGTACTCCCAAGGACCATTATTAATTACCCCTTCTTTAATAATCCAGCGAGTTTGAAGAGGCAATGTAAACAGGGTGAGGAATATGAGCCAGTGCGTAATTTTTTTTATCATAATTATATATTGATACCAATTTTTTGAAGTCGGAGTTGATATTCATGTTTAAAATATTCTCGTCGGTCAACGGTGTGTAATTTTAGGATATGATCAGAGATGATTACTTGTTGATTTTTATTGGCTAGGTTTCTAATAAGTGGAGACATAACTCGCCAATGTAATTTTTGAGAAATTTTTTCTAAACTTCTAAGAAAGGAGAGTGACCAGAATGCCTGAGATACTTTTGATTGAAAGCGCCGGATTGGTTCGGCCGCTGCTCTCCAATTTGGAAGTTCCTCTCTCAACCATTGATTAGCTTTAATTAATTTTTGATAATACGATATATCACCATACAAGGGCAGAAGTCCGGCCAGCCAGTAGGTAAAATAATAATCTTCTTCAAATCGACAGTTTGTTAAATTTAAATTACTCTCATCAACTAAGAAACTTAAACAGAGGCGGTCGGCGCTATGATTTTTAGTGGGCCGAATGCCTAGAATTTTTATAATTAGGGTAGCCGTTAATTTTGTAAGCCAGAGACGCTCTTGTTTAGTAATAATAAAAAGGTCACTGTCACTACTGGCCCGAAGATTATGAGAGCCAATACTATTGGCTAAACAGATAAGACGAATGCCTGGTAGCCATTGAATAAAAAGAAGGCGTCGGCGGGTTTTTTGTATTTTTCGATTAGTGATTAGATATCGTTCCCGGCGAATCTCGAAAATATGTTGACGACCGGGTAAAAAATAAAAACCAAATTTTTTTTCAAGCGGAAGATTATAATCTTCTAAAGCCTCAGTGACAGCTGATAAGGAAGATTTTTCGGGGAGATATTGCCAGATTTCAAAAGCAGTCAGGGGATAATCAAAAATATCGAAATAGGCAATTGTTTTTAGAATAGAGGTCGAGAGCGAGGACATGAAAAAATTTAATCATTTTCTAATAGTGGTCTTTCTATTTCCATTGATTCAATAGAGGATTCCAGACCGGTAATTTTAATAACATCTTTATCAACTTTTTTAAATTCTTTGTAGGCACTGTTAAAATGATTAACGGTCGTCGTCATACTGGTACCTAATTTTTGCATGTAGGTATCATAAATAGTTAAATGCTGACGTAGCTTCTCAACGTTAGCGCGGATTGTTATAGCGGTTTCTTCAATATGCATGGCTCGAAGTCCCTGGAGAACAGTTTGTAGGTAGGCGAGGAAGGAAGTCGGCGAAACAATAATAACTTTATACTTACTGGCCGCTCGTTGAATTAAGTTTTCAGTTTCTTCAGTAACCGCGCCGATTTTATTAATAATTAAATCGTAATAAATTGCCTCATGGGGAATAAACATAAAAGCAAAATCCATTGTCCCTTTTTCGGGTTGGATATATTTTGATGTTTCGACAATTCTATTTTTTAAATCGTTCAAGAAGACTTTTTCCAAACGTTCTTTTTCGGCGGGCTCACTGGCTTCGCTAATACGATTATAATTTTCCAACGAGAATTTTGAATCGATGGGAATAATTTTATCTTTGACAAAAACGGCCGCATCGACAATCGTTCCGTCCGGAAAACCAAATTGCATTTGATAACTGCCCGCCGGCATGACGTTCTTTAATAACGTCTCCAAATAATACTCACCAAGCACGCCTCGTTGTTTCGGATTTTTTAAAATATCTTGGAGGCTTTGGAGTTGTCCGGAAAAATTTACAACTTGGCGATTAGTTTCATCAAGCTTAGTTAATTTTTCGGTGACGTCACTAATGAGTTTGGCGGACTGACCACTAATCGCTTGGATGATTTTTGTGGTTTCGCCAAATTGACGGCTGTGAGCAGCATGAGTTTCGGTTAATTTTTCATCAAGGGTCTGACGCAAGTCTTTATTCTGGTCGGCTAAATTAGCCAGTCGTTCCATTAATGCCCCAAGCTCACCACTGTTTTGTTCAGAGGGACGGCGTAATAGAAGGATAATCGCGATAATAATTCCAATCGTTAAAATCAGGCCAAATATTAAGATAAGGGTAAAAGTCATAGTATTTTCCATATTGCTCTCTAACTGGTTTTATTATAAGCTAAAATAGAGTAATCGTTACATTATAGCAAATATATTAAAAAGTATATGTCTCACCCCTTTTTTTCTTGGAAAGCTAGACAATCATTTATTCTGTCGATGATTAGTTTTGTGTTGGGATTTATAGTGGCTTGGTTAATGTGTTCGGATACCTTTCAATATATGTTTGCGTTGATGTTTGCTACGTAATATGAAAAGTCGGGGTCGAACAAAAGTTGGAAGTAAGAGAGGAAATCCAGGTTATCGGACACCGAGTTTTTTTAAGAATGTCCAAGTTAATTTTAAGCAGTCTACTAAAATAAAAAATATTAGATCAACTCCCAAAACTTGTCATACCATGAACGGTGCATAGCGCTAATTTCCTTACTCTCAATAATAACGCCCATAAAATTTTCTTTATAAGAGAGAAAAGCAACTTTATTTGCAAATATTTTCATATCACCGCTAAAGGCATGAGCTGAATCTTTTATTATTTTAACCTCTCGTAGTTCTTCCTTTGCTCGTGCCTTCCATTTTTTTGCTTCAATAGAATCAGTCGTAATAGTACGATTGATTATTTTTTTCTTTACACGTTCCTTAACATAGTAATCCCCAATTTCTTCGGGAAAAACTCTTTGGAAGTCAGTCATCCCTGTATAACTTAAAATAGTATCACCCGGAGCTACACTGTTTACTACTTCGCGATAAATATCCTTTATTCCACCCACTCCCTCGTAGAGAGTTATTTTTGGTTTATAAGGAAAGACATTGTGAAGTGATTGAAGGTGGGGGATAACGCTATCAATCATTTTGGCCCTCTCTTCTAAAGAGACTTTTAAGTTACGTGGATCTTCAATAAAGTAAGTTTTTTTACCCGATCTTTTGACTAAGCTTACATGGCCTTCGGACTGGAGTTCAGGAAGAATACTATAAACAGTAGTTCGTTTTAATTGGGCCATAGCGGCAATCGAAGCCACGGATGCTTCACCAAGTTCTAACAAGGTTAAATAGACCTTGGTTTTTTTATCAGAAAAACCGGTTAGTGATTGAATACTCTTTTCAAGATTGTTTAATTTTTTCATATTGTCGAATTTTTTAGACACATTAAATATAGCAAAAAAATTGAAAATTGTCAATAAAATATCAAATTATTAAGGTATATAAAAAATTATTATATATATTACAGACTAAAATAGTAGAGTTGATATACTAGGTCTAAGTATGAAAACAACTGAAATACGACAAATTATAAAAAATTTACCAAGAATACCCAATATCGCTTATTTGCATGAAGCGCCGGTTATTCATTCAGGTTTTCCATCATGCTTTAACCTTTCTTTTGGTGAGTATGAGTTATTGAGAGAATTTAATGGCCAATACTTAGTGTATGACCATGATTGTATCTATTCAAAGATACAGCCTTGCATTAGACACCAAGACTGGGAAACAATTGTTAAAGATGAAAAGAATCGCTGGCGTTATCTTTCTTTATTTAATATGGCTGATGTTTCAGGATTGATTATAAAACAAAATAATAAAGAACAGGAGGAATTGGGCAAGCACGCTATTTTCTCGTTTGTACATTTTATTGTTTCACTTGGTCTAAAAAAAGAAAATTTACGAATCTCTTACTTTGCTGGTGGAAAGGTAAGGGATGTTACTAAAGGAAAGTATGAGTTAGAAACATACATTCCATCAGATCCCTTAAAAGATTATTGGAAGTCTTTAGGTATTAGTGAAAATCAGTTTATTTCAGATGCAACTCGCGATACCTTTTTAGCTTTACAAGTATTTGGTTTACCTACTCCTTGGGGGTACCGCAATGAGATAAATTATTTGCATGACGGAAAATTACTTGATATTGGAACGGTTGAGTATATGAAATTTGAACCTGTGTTTGTAGATAAAAAGATTATAGCGCTTAAACCTTTTCGTCATTCTTTAGGAATTTCCGCAGTCGGTGTCGAGCGATTATTAATGATAATTAATAACCATGCAAACGTGTATGATATTGATATTATTGAACCGCTCATTCATGAAGTATTAGAAAGGTGTGAAAAAAAAGATAAGATTCAAGCAATGATTATAGTTCAGGCTATTCGAGCTCTGCACCAAATTATTTCTGACGGGGGAATATACTCTCGTTTAAACACTCGACGTAAAGAGTATGTACGTATGTTTTGTAGGGGTATGGTAGCAGCGGCCAAAAAAATAAACTATAATCTTTCCTCAATAAATATAAAAAAAATCTTGCAATTGAATGCAAAATTGCAATCATTCTATCCTCAGTTATTAAATAATATTGAAATAACGGGGCAAGAGATTCAAGCAAGAGTTAATCAATTATAAAAAAAATATGTAAAAAAATAAAGGGACGTAGCTCAATAGTAGAGCGTCTGCCGTATATGCAGATAGTTGAAGGTGCAAATCCTTCCGTCCCGACACATAAATAAAGGGAGGTGGCGAAATTGGTAAACGCACTTACGTAAAAGTAAGCGACTGAAATGTCTTGGGGGTTCAAGCCCCCCCCCCTCCCGACTAGCTTATGTAAAAATTTTAATAGGGGCGTAGCTCAATAGTAGAGCGTCTGTTTTACCTACAGAAGACTGGAAGTGCAATTCTTCCCGTCCCGACAAGTAAGTATTTATACTATAAAATACTCCTTTCGAAGTGTTCTATAATTACTAAATTTATTTCCCATACTCACAGCTTTTACTACTACAGCGTGGTTCCTCTTTTCCTTCAACTAACGGTTGTCCGCAATCAGGGCACATGTCGCCCGTTGGTTTGCTATTGAAAGCAGTCTTGCAATCAGGGTAACGATCACAGGCATAGAAGATTCCACGGCGACTTCTTTTTTGAACAATATTACCTTCTTTACAGACTGGACATGTAATCGTTGGTCCTTCGCTCACATTTAGATTTTTAATATTCTTGCATTTTGGATAATTACTACAACCTAAGAATGGACCGAAGCGCCCAGTTTTTATCGCCATCGGACTACCACATTTTTCACAGACATCGTCTTTATGTTTTTCGGTTAAGGCTTTCATTTTCTCATCCATCTCGGGTGAGTTCTTGTCCATGGATTTAATATTTTTACATTCCGGGAAATTACTGCAACCTAAAAATGATCCAAAGCGCCCCGTTTTAATTACCATCGGACTTCCGCATTTCTCACATTTTTCATCGGATAGTTTTTCTGGCATAATATCGTCCTTTTTTACTTCTTCATACTTGGCGGTCAGGTTGGTATGAAAAGGACCATAGAATTCACTGAGAACTGGTTTCCATTCTTTCTCGCCTTCGGCAATTTCATCCAAATCATTTTCTAGTTTTGCGGTAAATTCTAAGTCAACAATATTTGGAAAATGGGCGACTAATAAATCAATAACAATCCCGGCGATGTCAGTTGGTTTCAAACGTTTGTTTTCATCGCGGCCCACATAATTTCTCGCCTCAATTGTACTAATTGTCGGGGCGTAGGTTGAAGGTCGACCAATACCATATTTTTCTAATTCTTTAACGAGAGTCGCATCGCTGTAGCGAGCTGGTGGTTTGGTAAAATGTTGTTCCGGTTTTAATTCTTTAAGGTCAACAATATCTTTTTCTTTTACTTCAGGTAAAAGCATTTCCTGACTTTTTTCCGGGTAGATTTTTAAATATCCTTGAAAGAAAATTGTTTGACCGGTTGCCCGAAACTCACCGCGGCCAGCGGTAACGTCAATGGCTACTTGATCTAATTCGGCGGGCGGCATTTGGCTGGCTACCGCGCGCTGCCAAATTAATCGGTATAATTTTAATTGATTAGGTGCCAAAAAATCTTCTAAACTTTCTGGAGTACGACTTACCTCGGAAGGGCGAATTGCTTCATGAGCTTCTTGCGCGCCTTTTGATTTAGTCTTAAATCGTCGGGGTTCTTCTAAAGCATATTCTTTACCGAGGGTTGAGATTAAATGTTCTCGAGACTCATCAAGAAATTTTTGCGATAAATTTAAGGAGTCGGTACGCATGTAGGTAATCAAACCAATACTACCTTCCGGACCTAATTCCACACCTTCATAGAGTTGTTGAGCGAGCATCATTGTTTGTTTGGCTGAAAAACCAAGCATCCGGTTAGCAGTTTGTTGTAAGCTCGAGGTAGTGAACGGGGAAGGGGCGGTTTTTTTAGCGCGTTTTTTTTCAACGGCGGCGATAGTATATTTTTCTTTGCTTAATTCAGTTACTAAGGCTGTGGCCGCTTCCTCGCTTTTAATTTCTAATTTATCAAGTGTCTTACCATTGATTTTATTTAATTCGGCGGTAAATTCTTGTTTATTTGATGTTATGAGATCAGCGGCTAATGTCCAATATTCATCAGTTTTAAAAGCCTCAATTTCTCGTTCACGCTCAACTATTAAACGCACCGCTACTGATTGAACACGACCAGCCGATAAACCACGAGCAACTTTTTTCCATAAGAAAGGAGAAAGTTCATAACCAACCAAGCGATCTAGAATACGTCGTGCTTGTTGAGCATCTACTAATTTATTATTAATTGTTCGAGGATGAGCCAAAGCTTCTTCAATTGCTTCCTTGGTAATTTCATGAAAAACAATCCGCTGGGTTTTGTCAGTCGGTAATTTTAATGCTTCGGCTAAATGCCAGGCAATCGCTTCTCCTTCGCGGTCTTCGTCGGAGGCGAGAATTACTTCGGTGGCTTTATCGGCTAATTTTTTTAATTTAGTAACGGTTTTTTTAGCTTTAGTTGGAATAATATATTGCGGCGCAAAGTCATGCTCAACGTTAATGCCTAATTTTGATTTTGGCAAATCACGAATATGGCCGAATGATGATTCGACATTAAAACCTTTGCCTAAAAATTTGGCGATGGTTTTTGCTTTGGTTGGTGATTCGACAATAACTAATTTCATGAAATTGCGAAATAAAAATTATAAATAAAGTTAGAAAAGACGAATATAACTCATGTTTCCGGTGTTTTTTACGAGTCCTTTTAATTCCATAATAGTCAGTCTACTGTTTATCAGCCCCATGTCAAGTTTAGTATTCTGTCTAATTTCGTTGATATGCCTTGGTTCATGACTAAGAAATTTTAAAATCAAGGTTTCTTCTGGAGAAAGAGTAATGGTTTCTTTTACAGGATTTTTTTCTTGTAAGTTTTCAAGTTTTAGAATTTTTAGAATATCAGATGTTTCGGTAATTAAGGCCGCACCTTGCTTTATTAAATTATTAGTTCCTCGTGATAGGGGAGAATAAATATTTCCTGGTACTGCCATTACTTCCCGATTCTCTTGGAGGGCATAGTGGGCGCTAATTAATGCCCCGGATTTTTCCGAAGCTTCTATTAATAGTGTAGCTTGAGCGAGTCCAGCAATAATTCGATTGCGTTGCGGAAAGTTACCTTTGAACGGTGGAGTGTCTGGAGGAAATTCAGAAATTAAACACCCACTCTGGCTAATTTTTTCTGCTAATAGTTTATTACAACTTGGATAAATATTATTAAGACCTGAACCGAGAACAGCGATCGTCTTTCCTTTTTCTTCCAGTGTTACATTATGAACTAACTCGTCAATTCCTAAGGCTAAACCACTTATAATAATGAAATTGATTTTAGCTAGATCACGTACTAATCGCTCAACTATTTGTTTTCCGTAAGCGGATGGTCTTCGTGAGCCTACGATTGAAATCGTTGGTTGACTAAAAGAATCAGTTGTTAATATCCCTTGATAGTATAGTATCGGTGGTGGAAGATAAATTTGCTTTAAGAGAGCTGGATAGTTTGATTCATCGACACTTAGTGTTTGTATATTTTCTTCGGTTAAACTTTTTTTAAAAATTTCTATTTTGAAATTTTTTCGAAAGTAAATTAATTCGCTAATGGCCGCGTTATCCAAGCCAGCTTTTTGTAAGGCAGAAACAGGAGCTTCCCAAGCTTTTTGCCAACTAAAAAAATAGGCCCGCAATCGCTTGAGACGAGAGGGGCCTATTTTATTGCACTGGCTTATCGCCAGCAGAAAATCTTTTTCTTCCATGTTTACATTTATTCAAATTCTAAGGTCAGAGGTAGATGATCGGAAATTTCATCTTGAAGAACTTCAAAATGTTTAACAGTAATATCTGGAGAAATTAAAATATAATCTGCGAATTTATCAGGTTTTGAGTAATAGCTACTTCTCGTAGAAGTGAAGGGCGAAGATTTTACAAGATTGATCATGTTCTGTTCTAAAATTTTAATGCTTTGACAATCAGGTTGTAAATTAAAATCACCACATAATATTTTTTTACCATTTTTAGTTTTCAGGAAATTATGTAATATAGTAGATTGCGTTAATCGTTCAGCCGTATCTTTTTTGTGTGTATCTTGTTGCCAGAGTCCATGAAGATTAAGAATGGAAAGCATTTCTGTCTCTTTAATTTTAAGATCAATCCACTGACAACTTCCTGTTATTTTCCCCCCTAAGAATACTTTATTAGGTATCGTATTACTATAACATCGAAAGCCTCCGTGATTATTTACTAATAAGTCTTTTTTGATAAAAATAGCTTGTCCAGGAAGAGTTCCTTTTTTTAAAGGTTCATCCTGAAAATGTATAGCTTCTTTTGGAGCATGGTATTTAAAAGCTATAAAATCCGGAAGACATTTTTCAATTTCTAAAAAAATGTTTAGTCGAGCCTTATGAACCGGAGTAACCTCAGGTTCTAGACCAAATATCATTTCCTGAAAACAAAAAATATCAGTGCCGGGAGCCTGAAGTTTAATAAAATCAATTAAGGGTTCAAAAATTTTTCCACCCCAGATATTTAAGGTGATAAGTTTCATGAGTTTCAATATGTACGCCTGCTTGGACTCGAACCAAGGACCCTCGAGGTATAAGCTCGATGCTCTAACCAACTGAGCTACAGGCGCTTACTTTACAACTTCGGTAGTGATCACTAGTGGACTCGAACCACCGACCTCCACGATGTCAACGTGGCGCTCTAACCAACTGAGCTAAGCGATCTCTTAATCTTTTTTACGTTACCACTTAAAATTTATTTCTTCAAGAGAGATTAGACTTTAAGTAGAGCGATTTTTTTTTCAAATTCAGTAATTAATGATTGAGAGGCTTCCGTCAGCGGTTGAGCTAATGAAATATGAGCTAAATTTCGACTACCTTGACCCTTAAAATTTTCTGTTAGTTCAAGCGCATTGAGATTGCGGACACTGTGAACAATTACCTGAGTTTTCATATCCTCCTCGTATATCAGCACAATTATTTCGGCATTAGGCATATTAATAATCAACTCATCGATGATGTCAGCTAGATGATTAGGACTAGTAGTTGTTTCGTTGAAGTCGGAAGTTTTAATAATTGACCAGACTAAACGGCCATCTAATTTTTCTTTTAAACCAGTTAATACTCGTCCCCAAAGTTTTAGAACATTTAATTGTCGTGAACGATAGAGCGCATTTATTATTTCTTCTCGTCGTCCACCGATGGTTACTAGTTTGGAAGCAACTGTTAAAGCATGGGGTGTAATATGAGGTGTCTTAAAACTTTTAGTTTCGGTAATTAACCCCGTTAATAAGCAGGTGGCGATATCTTCAGTTATTTTTTCCTCGCCATGGCTTGAAAAAAGATCATATAAAATTTCGGTAACTGAAACCGCCTTAACATTTACACTATTAATTTGTCCAAAATTTTCGTTAGCCGGGTTATGATCAATATTTATAATCGGTGTTTTGAAGAAAAACTCTGTATTTTTATTATAGATTTCACCTAATGACTCAAGGTCGCCAGTGCCGATAACAAAAATTAGATTATATCGAAAATCTGAAGAGCGGGAAGAAATATCAGTTGGTGTAAATAATCCGCTTTTAAGCGTAACTATAAAATCAAGCGATTGTTTTTCTAAGCGATATTCAACTTGATCAACGGCAGCGTTGGTTATATTTAACGAGACAATAAATTTTCGTACATTATCAAGCTGGTGAGCGATAGTTTGAAAGTTGGGTAGGAACGAGTAAGAAGAAGGGGAGTTAGGCTTCTCGGCCACTATATCAACTGTCTTGCCTCTTTCAACGAGCCAGGCTTTTAAAGCCAGACTTGATGCAACGGGGTCACCAAACCACTCCTTACTAAAGGTAATAAGGATACGGGAAGCTTTATCAACTTGCTCGATGATTTGTTGATCGATAGTCAGCATAGATGGCTTAGAGAAAGAGCCGCTTTTGAGCGACTCTGACAAATATATAAGATGGTGAGAGATTCAGATTCCCGTTTATACGAGAATAAACCAATATTTCAATTTAAAGGAAACTTTTGATGCTGTCAAGAAATTACTTAAAAGGTGGTAAGTTTAAGCCAATGATAGAGAAAAATACTTGACAGTGAGGGTTTTCGTTATTATACTACAGGGAGTAAATTAATCTTATGGTCCCTTCGTCTAACGGTTAGGACGCCAGGTTTTCATCCTGGTAACAGGGGTTCGATTCCCCTAGGGACTACATTAATTAGTGATAGTTATTCACTTCTTTGAGGCCACGAATTTTTTGAGATCTTTAGGTTGGTTTTGATCAGAAGATAATTTTATTGATTCCATATTATACGGCTGTACAAATTTATTATTGATTTGTCTCTCTTCGTGGATAATGTTATATTGAGAAAACTAAATAATATATACGGAGATATAATTACCTCTATGGATTACGATTTAATTATTATCGGGGCGGGGGCGGCGGGAATGACAGCGGGAATTTATGCTTCCCGTTATCAATTACAGAATGTCATTATTGGCGACTTAGTGGGGGGTTTAACGACTGAAGCTCATAAGATTTTTAATTGGCCGGGTGATCCAGGGATTTCCGGTTTTGAATTGACTCAAAAAATGGCAGAGCATGTTAGACAGTCAGAAGGTGAAATTATCTCGGACTTGGTAACGGATATTGAGCAACAAATTGATTCGACCTTTATTGTAAAAACCAAGGCCGGAAAAAATTTTACGAGTAAACGAATATTATTTACATCAGGAACTAAACATCGAAAACTGGGAGTTGATCGAGAAGACGAATTATCGGGGCGAGGTGTAGCTTATTGTGCAACCTGTGATGGGCCATTTTTTAAAGATAGAGTAGTGGCGATGGTGGGAGGAGGTAATAGTGTTATTTCGGCTGCCTTATATTTAGCTGACGTTGCTTCTCATGTCTATGTTATTTGTCGAGCGCCAATGCTAAAAGGTGAACCGGTGTGGCGAGAGGAACTCATCAAGCGTCCGAATGTCACCATACTTTATGAGACTAATATTATCGGACTAGTCGGGCAAGAAAAGTTAGAAGCAATAACGTTGGATAAATCTTTTGAAGAAAAGAGTGAAATAAAATTAGACGGTCTGTTTATTGAAATTGGTTTATTGCCGCAAACAGAGTTATTTAAAAAATTAGGTGGCGAAACTGACGCGGCCGGATATATTAGGGTTAAACCGGATATGTCAACAAATGTGAAAAATGTGTATGCCGCCGGTGATTCAACTGATGCCTCTAATAATTTTCATCAAATTGTAACTGCTTGTAGTGAAGGTGCAGTCGCTGCTGATGCAATCTATAAATCATTGTCCGTTGCTTAATTTATTTCAAATATTTAAAAGGCATATGTTGAAGTATGTCTTTTTTAATAAAAAAGTGACAAGTGCAATTTCACCTGAAGAATGGTATAATTCCTACTGGAAAACCTATTTTAATGATATTATCCTAGTTTACTAATTTTTTTTATTATGACCTTACGTGATTTTTTTAAAACTGCTATTGATCGAAATGCTTCTGATCTTTTTTTGGTCTCTCAGGCTGTCCCGTCGCTTAGAGTAAATACACACATTGAACCGATTAATCATGAATTATTAACCCATGATTATCTTACGGAAGAAGTTCAAAAAATTATGGCACCTGATCAATGGAAAAAATTTATTGATAGCCGAGAATATGATTTTTCTTATGAATATTTTGGTAAACGTTTTCGAGTTAACTTGCATTTTCAGCGTGGTCAAATAGCGATTGCTGCTCGTTTAATTTCTAATTTATCACCTAATCCCGCTTCACTTGGTTTTACCGATGTTATGTACAATATAACACGCTTGCGAGATGGGTTAATTTTAGTAACTGGTCCGTCGGGTAGTGGTAAGTCGACGAGTCTTGCCGCCATGATTAATATTATTAATCAAGAACGTGACGCGCATATTATAACCATTGAAGACCCGATCGAATATGTTTTTGAAAATGATAAATGTTTAATTGAGCAACGTGAGTTAGGGAGTGACACCTTAAGTTTTGCCGATGCTTTAAAATACTCTTTGCGTCAGGATCCCAATATTATTATGGTTGGTGAAATGCGTGATCCCGAAACTATGGCCGCCGCCTTAACGGCCGCCGAGACCGGCCACTTAGTGCTCTCAACCCTTCACACGGCCTCTACCCCGGATACTATTTTTCGTATTGTTGACTCCTTTCCTCCATATCAACAACAACAAGTCTTGAATCAATTAGCTGCCTCTCTGCGGGCAGTAATCGGACAGCAATTATTACCAAAAAAGGGTGGTGGTTTAATTGCGGCTTTTGAAATCATGTTAAATAATCAGGCAACTGCTAATTTAATTCGTCGTAGCCAAGTTGGACAAATTATGTCGATTATTCAAACAAGTTCGAAAGACGGGATGATTCCAATGAATAAATCAATTGATCAACTTGTTGAACGAAGTTTAGTAGAGCCCTCAACTGCCGAAACTAGAAAACGTAATCTAGAAACTCAAGCAAGTTATTATTAATAGAAGTAAGTATATATTATGAACATTGATCGCTGGCAACAAATTCTTCAAACGGTTCGATCATCATTCGAAGTTGAAGATGAAGGTACGGAAACAAGTGATGAGCGTGGGGGAACTGAAATAGAATTTATTGTTTTTAATGGTCCTCTCGGACGTCTTCGATTAGAATTTGAAACCCATGGCGCCTTAACGGGAACTAAAACTTTTTTTAAAAAAAGAGTGGGGGCCGAGATATCAGTTGAGCAGACGTATAGTCCCACGGAAAAAGTTCATCATTTTAGTGTCTGGAAATGGGATGAGGCGATGGAAGAATGGAATGAATTTCAATCATCAATGTTTACATAAAAATACAAAATATATGAAAAATAAATCTTTATTAATAGTTACAATTTTGGCCATCGCGTTAGTTTCCACTGCCTGTGTTAAAAAGCCAGGTAATTCTGATGAAAATAAAACCAGCGATGTTTTTACGAAAACTTTGGCGGCCCAGTCACAGATAAAGAAATTTTCTAATGCTAAAGAATTAACAGATTTTTTTGCTAGTCGACCACCGGTTTCTGAAGGAAGGGGTAGTTCTCCAACACTGAATGCGTCTGATATGATGGCAGTAAAAGAAAGTTCTCCTCAAGCATCACCAGCTGCTCCCAGTGGCATGGGTTTTGGTGGTGATAATCAAGGCGAAGTTTTTTCGACGACAAATATTCAAGTTCAAGGCGTGGATGAATCTGATATCGTAAAAACCGATGGAGAATTTATTTATACAGTAAAAGATCAGAGTATAATGATCATTAAAGCGAAACCAGCTGGAGAAATGAAAATTATTTCTGAGATTGCTTTGAAGGGAACACCTCAAGAGTTGTATATTAAAGAAAATAAATTGGTTGTTTTTGGGTATAGTAATGGTGCTTATGCAAAAATGGCTGGTAGTATGGCCCCTTTTAGACCATTTTCAAGTTCAACTTTTTTTGCTGTCTATGATATTACTGATCGTGTTAAACCGACTATGTTAAAGCAGCTTGAGTTTGAGGGAAATTACACCTCTTCTCGTCTGATTGATAACCGTTTATATTTTATTACTGCTAATTATAATTACTATCCCTTTGAAGATTCACCCTTACCTCGAGTCTTAGAAAATAATAATGTTATTTCTGATTCTAAAACCACAGAAAAATATATTTATCCCACCGTTTATTATATTGATACTCCTTCTTCTTTAAATGCTACGACGGTCACCGTTTTTAATCTTGATAGTATTGATGCCCCTCTCAATTCACAGGTATTTTTAATGCCGTCCGGAGAAACAGTCTATGCTTCACCACAGGCTTTATATCTTGCGTACACAAAATATCTGAGCGAGTACTTATTACGAATGATTGTTGCTCGAGAAATTTTAGGACCGCGTCTTAGCGATCGTGAACGGCAGCGAGTAGAAGCGATTGCTGCTACTGACCCTTTTATTTTGTCAGATGACGAGAAGTTACAGAAGATAAACCAAATTATTGAATTATATATCAGTCGACTGTCAGTTGAGCAACAAAAAAATTTAAGTAAAGAAATTGAAGATGAATTTAATCGTCGTCATCCTGATATCGCTAATGAATTAGAAAAGACAGTCGTTCATAAAATTGCTTTTAGTGGTGACAGTCTTACATATGTCGGTTCGGGAGAGGTGACCGGTCATTTATTAAATCAATATTCACTTGATGAATATAATGGTAAATTGCGCTTGGCAACAACTCGTGGTCAATCATGGATTACTCCATTTTTACCAATGATGCAGGGAGTAGGAGTGATGGAAGATCAGGCGGTTTCAAATATTAGTGCCCCTATTCGAGCCGACAGTTCGAATTCGATAAATAATGTATATGTCCTCGATGAATCATTAAAAACAATTGGAAAGATAGAAAGCCTAGCTCCCGGTGAACGAATTTATTCCGCTAGATTTATGGGTGGCCGAGCGTATTTTGTCACTTTTAAACAGACTGATCCGTTATTTGTAATTGATCTTTCAAATCCTGAAAAACCTGTTGTTCTCGGTCAAATAAAAATTCCTGGTTTTTCAAATTATCTACATCCGTATGATGAGAATACGCTAATTGGTTTAGGCAAAGATGTAATTGATAAAGGTGATCAGGGAATTGAAGTACTTGGTCTCAAGTTAAGTTTGTTTGATGTTACTGAACCAACTGAACCAAAAGAATTATCAGCTATTACCTTAGGTGGTCGCGGTAGTGATACGGCCGCCTTATATGATTATAAAGCGTTCTTATTTGATAAAGAAAAAAATCTTTTAGTAATACCCGCTGCTCTAACGGCGACGGGCAATATAGATTATCGTCAGGACTTTCAAGGAAGTGTGATTTTTAATGTTACCGCTAAGTCGATTAAAGAGAGCGGACGAGTAACTTTTCGTTTAGTTAACGAAATGAGTTCTCAAAATAATTATATTGATGACACTGTTCGACGAAATATATTTATTGGTGATACATTATATTCTCTGTCGCCGGCGACGATTAAGGCCAGTCAGTTAACTAGTCTTGCGTTGATAAAATCGCTTGATATTCCGACTCAAGTAGAACCGGAAAACTTAGTTCCGCCAAGTTTGCCTTATGAAAAACCTCAAAGTGCTCCTGCGCCAACTCCTCTCCGCTAAATATTCCATCCTGTTGATTTCGGGGCTTTTGGCTGCTATGGTTATTGTTCCCCTTGTTTTAGTCGTTAATCATCAGGTTTCGCAGTCCGTTAAACCTGAGAATAAAGTGGAAAATAGAGGAATTACCTCTGATTATAACGCTGAGGCTAAAGCAGCGGTTAGTGATTATCAAGATTTTTTAAAAGGTGAAAAATCAGAAGCTGATATCAAAAACCGTCGTGATTATTTATTATCATTAAAGATTTCTAAAGAAAATCAAGCACTGCATTTATCATTAGTAATGATAGCTGATAACTTATTAGCTAGTAGAAATGATTTAAACGAAAAAAATAGAGTCCAGCGTATGCTTACAACACTAATCACCGATCATCCGATTCTTAGTAATTAAATTATGCGGTTTCGTTTTTTTATCCTTCCATTCATTGTGTTACTAACAGTAGCGGCCGCTATTAGTTGGTTTTATAGACCAACCTATGGTATTTGGATAATGTTTATTTTGTTGATTGGATATTTATGGTCGGCTTGGTGGCTTGATCCTGAGCGTTCTGATTGGTGGCGTTTTGCTATTACTCCTTGGTTACTTTCACTTGCTTTATTACTGTTTTGTTTACTTGTGTCGGGCGGTTGGTTAGTCTTTGTATTTATGACACTTTTAGTTCTTCTTCAAGCGGTGTACTGGCGTTATGTTTTGGTCTACACTGATTCGGCTGCCTCGTACACGCCTTTCAGCTTAGAACGTTTGTCATTTATTATTAATTTTCTAGTTGTCTTTTTGTTAGCCTCGGCGATGTATGGCTTTAAAACTTTTTTAGATATTTCAACATGGATTTTATTACCGATTTTTGGAGTATGTTTAGCAATATTAATTTCTCAGAGATTATGGATCAGTAAGGCCACCGGAGGAGTGGCTTGGAGATTAGCCGGCAGTCTTTTTATAGGCACTATACAGATTTTTCTACTTACTTCATTCTTACCACTTGATTTTCGTTTACTTGGATTTTTAGTAGCTGCCGCTTATTATGGTTTTATTTCCCTAGGATCAGAAGTTACTGACAACACAGTTAATCGTCGCAATGTGTGGATTCTTATTACAATTTTAACGCTTGCCAGCTTAGCAGTATTTTTAACTGCTCGTTGGTACTAAACTACGACTATGCAATTTTCTCCCCGCTCAAAAAATTGGTTCGTTATTCTGCTTATTATTATTTCAGGACTACTAGGTGGTATCTTAGGAAACTGGATATATATGTATGTTTTGGATACGTACTATAATATTCCTCAGGGTAATTATTTGAGTTCATCTCATACTTCCAATATTGTTGTTCGTAATCCACAAAAAAATACTTCTCCCGATAATATTTTTGAAGCACTTTCGGTTTCAGAAAATAACTTAGTGGGGATTTTTAAGCGAACTGATATCTATCTTCCAGAGAATAAATCTAGCCAAGGATTAGTGTTAACTAGTGATGGCTGGATTGTTATTACCTCTGAAATTGAAACACCTAAAAAAGAAAATTGGAAAGATTACGTGGCGATTGCTAATGATAAGAAGGTCTACACTATTGATCAGATTATCTTTGATGCTCATACTGGCTTACATTTCGTGCATTTAGTTAATGCTCATAATTTGCCTGTTAAAGATTTTATCAGTAGTCATGATTTGGTGGTCGGTCAAGAAGTACTCGGACTGGAGTGGAGAGGGGTTGCACAGGCGGGGGAAATTAATAATTCGATTCAATCGATTCACTCGAGTGATCAACCACTGCGTGATTTACCAATAACGGGTTTTCCAAATACTAGTTTAGTAATTTTTGATAATGAAGGTCGTATTATTGGTTTTACCCGAGGATCTCAAGCTTTCTCAATGGATTCAATAAATAATATATTTAATAGACTTTTAACCACTGGAAAAATTGAATATCCACGCTTAGGTGTAACGTATATTAACCTTGATGCGTTACCGGTCGACTCGGGAGAGGGTGCGTTATTAATAGTGAAAGATAAAATACCAGCGGTTATAATTGGTAGTCCGGCTCAAAAGGCTGGTCTTCAAGCCGGAGATATTATTATTTCATTCGAGAATGAAAATCTGAGTAGTATTAATGACCTAGCAAGTCTTTTAACTAAACATGCTCCGGGTGATACAGTTACCATAACTATTTTAAGAAAGAAAGAAACTAAGCGTCTTTCAATCACACTTGATAGCTTGGGTTTATAGTAATTATGCGTTTACGAACATTACCACTTTTAAGTACCTTACGGGGACAACGTCTCTTACTTCGTCTCGATCTTAATGTACCTTGTAAGGGTTTGCATGTTGAGGATGATTATAAAATTATTTCGGCCTTGCCTACTATAAAAAAATTACGGTCATTGCCTTTAATAATTATGTCTCATCGTGGCGAGCCTATTACAAATGGGAAAAGATATAATTTCAATAACGCATATTCTTTAGCACCTGTTGTGCAAAGACTGAAAAAATATGCAGGTGGTCGAGTTTTTTTAGCGACTGGTTCATGGACTGAAATACAGAAGCAAGCCGCAGCTTTAAAACCAGGAGAAATTATGGTTTTAGAGAATTTAAGATTTTGGTCTGGAGAAATTAAAAATAATATTGCCTTTGCGCGTGACCTAGCTTCATTAGCCACAGTATATGTTAATGACGCTTTTGCCGTTTCTCATCGACGCCATGCTTCAATTGTGGCGATTACTCGCTTTTTACCTTCATACGCTGGTCCGTTATTAGAAGCTGAAATTAATCATTTATCAAAAGTTGGAAAGTCGCGATCAATGGTAGTTGTTTTTGGCGGAGCAAAAATTTCTGATAAATTACCACTTATAAAAAAATTTTTACCACGTGCTAAAGCAATCTTAGTTGGAGGAGGAATTGCCAATGCACTATTAAAAGCACGAGGTTACGAAGTGGGAACTTCTTTTTATGAAATTAAGAGTCTTGCGGCTGCTAAACGTTTACTTTCTCCAAAAATAATTATTCCGGAAGATGTTATTGTTCAACGTGGTCGCCAGGTTCGAACGGTACTGGTAAAAGAAGTACAAAAAAATGAGGCAATTTTTGATATTGGACCAAGAACGAGTCAACTATACAGTAATTATTTAAGATCAGCTAAAACTATTGTTTGGAATGGCCCCCTCGGTTTATTTGAAAGTCCCGCTTTTACAGAAGGAACTAAAGTAGTCGCCATTGCTATTTCCCAAGCCACAAAAAAAGGAGCGTTTTCAATTGTCGGCGGCGGTGAAACAGTTGAAGCAGTTAGAAAAATAAAATTAACTCACCCTCTGAGCTGGATTTCGACTGGTGGCGGAGCAACCCTCCATTTTCTAAGCGGTAAAACCTTACCGGGATTAAACGTCTTGAGACGTTCATAATATGACAGCTATAAAAAAAACTGTTCGGCCTAAGCCGGTAGTGCTTATTTCCATAGAAGGATGGGGGATTGCTCCAGCTTATTCAGGCAACGCTATTACCGAAGCTCAACCACCTTATTTTAATCATCTCATTAGCCATTATCCGGCTCTTTCCCTTAAGCCTCTTCTCTCTTCCGCGAGTGTTGCGGCTGGTAAATCTATTACTAATGAACTCAGTCATCTAACAATCGCCTTTGGTCAGGAGGTGGCGGATACCTCTTTAGTTATTAATAATCATATTAATTGTGGTGATTTTGAAAATAAATTGCAGTTAGTTTCTGACAAGATAGTGAGTCGACGTCTTCATATTATTAGTTTAATTTCTAAGAGTAATTCCGAAGCCTCACTTAATTATCTTGATGAAGTGATTCAGTGGCTCGCTCATGTTCCGCATCAAGAAATATTTTTACATGTAATTCTTGATGGTCGAGACATGTCCTCAAAGGGGGGACAGGCCTTAGTATTAGAAGTAGAGAAAAAATTACTGACTGTAAATGGAGCTATTGCCACTATCACTGGTCGTCTCTATGCAATGGATTTACATCAACATGAAAGTCGAATCCAGAAAACAATTGCCGCTTTAATAAGCAGCGAGGGGAACCAAGCTCAATCGAGTAGCGAGGCCTTTGAGGAAAGCTATAAAAAGAAAATTTTTGACGAAGATTTTTCACCAACCATTATTACTAAAAATGGCTTACCGATTGCCTCAATTACGTCTGAAGATGTTATTCTTTTTTTAAATTTTAATTCAATTAGCATTCGATCATTAGCGGAGTCTCTTGTAGAAAGTTTTTCTACGTTACCTCTAGTCTTTAGTTTTGGTGATTATAAGCTTGAAGAAAAAATTCACCCTCTATTTTCTAACTCTGTCTCACCAAAACCATTTACCCAATTGATTTCTGAAGCAGGTTTCCGACAACTAAGAATTTCCGATAGCGAGGGTTTTGCGGCAGTGACCGCTTTTTTAAATGGTGGAGATGAAAAAAGTTTTTCTGGTGAAGATCGTCAATTAGTTTCCGTACCTGTGGTTGATAGTTATCATGATACCCCTACTTTTAATAATGAAGAGGTTACAAAAGAAACCGTTAAGGCAATTGAAGAAAATAAATATGATTTTATTGCTGTAAACTTTTCTAACGTGGATCGAGTGGCACATCAGGGCAATATTTCTGCTGCTCAGGCAGCTATTATTTCAATTGATACATCGCTTAATAAAATTATAGCCGCCATATTAGAAACTTCAGGAGTAGCTATTGTTGTCGGCTCTCATGGTTTAGCTGAACAAATGAATGAACAGCCAAGTGATCATTTTCTCCCCCATACAACTAATATGGTTCCTTTTATTTTAGCCGGTAAACCGTTTGCTGGTTATAGTTTGGGATTGCCGGAAGCAATTGGGGGTGATCTGAGTATTTTATCTCCGGCCGGGAGCTTACTTGATATTGCGCCAACAATTTTAAAATTACTTAGATTACCGATTCCTAAGGAAATGACTGGAAAAAGTTTTTTTGATGAATTACGCTTAGTCTAATCTGTATATATGATTGCCTTAACTAAAAAATTGCTGCCGAAAATATTTCGTTCATCAGAAACAATTGCCGGAGCGGCTTTAATTATTGCCGCTTTTTCAATTGCGAGTCGAGTATTAGGAGTATTACGAGATAGAATTTTAGCTGGGACATTTGGCGCTGGTCAAACACTAGATATCTATTACGCCGCTTTCCGTTTTCCGGATTTGATTTTTAATTTATTAGTTTTAGGAGCTTTATCAGCGGGATTTATCCCAATTTTTTCTAGTTTAATGAGTAAAGGAGAAGATCAAAAAGCTTGGCGCCTCACTAATAATATTTTTAATATTCTAAGCTTAGGTTTAACTGTTCTTTGTAGCTTTGGAATAATTTTTGCTCCTTGGCTTACTACTTTTATTGCTCCTGGTTTTGCTCCGGAAGCTCAGACAATTTTAATTCCTTTGAGTCGTATCATGTTTATTTCTCCGTTACTACTCGGCATATCGAGTATTGTTGGTAGCGTGTTGCAATCCAAGCGAAGATTTTTTGTATATTCGTTATCGCCCATTTTTTATAATTTAGGAATTATTACTGGTGCTCTATTTTTAGCACCACGCTTTGGAATTATTGGGTTAGCCTGGGGGGTCGTGGGAGGGTCATTACTGCATTTATTAATTCAGCTCCCAACTTTTTTTCGTTTAGGTTTTCGTTATCGTATGATATTTGAATGGCGAGATAGAAATGTTTTATCAGTTTTTAAGATGATGTCTGCTCGAACTTTTAGTTTAGCAGTGACACAGGTAAATTTAATTGTTATTACTATTATTGCCTCGACGTTAGCTACGGGTTCCCTAGCTATTTTTAATTTAGCAAATAATCTCCAATTTTTTCCGGTCAGTATTTTTGGAATATCTTTTGCTCTGGCGGTATTTCCCTTAATGGCGGCGACTGAAGATCGTGTGACGCTCAGACATCTTTTTTCACGAACGTTTAGACAAATTTTATTTTTTATTATTCCGGCGACAGTAATAGTAATTGCTTTACGAGCGCAAATTGTTCGATTAGTTCTTGGTTCGGGAAAATTTGATTGGACGGCGACTGTCTTAACCATCGAAACACTTGGTTTTTTTGCTGTTTCTTTTTTTGCACAAGCAACATTGCCACTTTTAAATCGTGCCTTTTTTGCTCAAAAAGATTCTCGAACTCCGCTGTATACCGGCTTAGTAGCTGAAGCTGTTAATATTATTCTTTCGATTTGGTTATCAAGAAAATATGGACCACCTGGTTTAGCGCTTGGTTTTTCTATTAGCACAATTGTAAATTTTGTTTTATTATTTGTTTTTTTGCATCGTCGCTTAAGTGGTCTTGATGAGCGACGAATTGTTATTTCTATTTTTAAATTTACGATAGCTGCTTTGTTAGCGGGTTGTGCGATTCAAGCGATGAAATTATTAGTGTGGCCATATGTTGATATGAGTCGATTTTGGGGAGTGCTTTTGCAGGCCACCACGGCTGGTATTTTTGGCGGAATTGTTTATTTAGGAACCTGCTCTTTATTAAAGAGCGAGGAGTTTTTAGAAATATGGAAAGTGGCTAAGGGTAGATTACTCAAACCCAGCAAAGACTTCAAAGCTGATGACCAGGGTGAGGCAAGAGGTATTTAATATCCTTACACGTATAAAGAACATATGAAAATACATTTTATTGGTTTATCATGTTTTTTAATAGAAAATGATTCTGGTTTTAGAATTTTAATTGATCCGTTTAATGACCAACCTGAATGGTCACTTGGTCTAACATTTCCTACTACCTTTAAAGGCTCTTCTTTTGGGACAAATATTGTTTTAATGTCTGAGCCCGATGCAGATCATTCATATTCGAAAGGTGATTGGTTGCAGTACGGACCTGAAACAAAACCAAATTGTAATCCTTTCCCTAATTTCGATTTGAAGGGGACAATTGTGTATGAGTATCATGGTGATTTAAATATTGCCTATCATTATACGATTGATGGATTACGATTAGCCCACTTTGCTGATAATGCTCATCTTCTTACCGAACAACAATGCGCAGAAATTGGTTCACCTGACATAGTATTTATGTCACCACCTAAAGTACCCGGTGCAGACGGCCTGGAAATAGTTCGTAAAAATATTGAAATGTTAAAACCAAAAATAATTATGTGGACGCATCACATAGTACCACCGGATTTACCTAAAACTACCGATAGTCAATCTTTAAGAAATTATTTTATAAAATATTTTAAAGAAAATGCTAGTACAAATCAGTTTTACGAAGGAGAAGATAGTTTTATTCAGCTCTGTTATATTTTGGAAAATGCTTTTATTCTAAATACCGAATATTCCGGAATTATTGTTTCCGAAACATCAATAACTATTGATAAGAATGTAATATCTACTAGTAAAGAAAAAATTCAAAGTTATTTATTTACCTCCATGCTCGCTGAGTAATACTATGTCACAGACCTTTAAACGAACAATTGAAAATTTTACTTGTGAGCAGTGTGGTCAACAGGTTATAGGGAATGGTTATACTAACCATTGTCCGAATTGTTTATATAGTAAACATGTTGATATTAATCCGGGGGATCGAGGAGCGGTTTGTGGAGGTATGATGAAGCCAGTACGAATTGAAATGAAGGGACAAGAGTGGTTTCTTCTCCAACTTTGTCTTACGTGTGGTTTTGAACGAAAAAATAAGGTAGTGTCGGAAGATAACCGTAATGCCTTATTTAAGCTGGCTTCTGGATAAATTTTGGCTTATTTTAGATAAAATACTATGTGTACTGCTTAAAAAATTGCTTGACTTACTCGTTAAAAAACGCTACTATGAAACAACCTTGTCTTGAGATAATCGCTCGGTACACAGATGATTGCTTTATTCAAAATGGATAGAGAGGAAAGTCCGGACTCCAGAAAAAGGGCAGTGGGTAACGCCCACCAGAAGTAATTCTAGGGAAAGTGCCACAGAGACAATACTAGCTGACTCATAGAGTCAGTGAAAGGTGAAAAGTGAGTTTAGGTTGCTAAAGTCAGCCAGAACTCTCGTCGCTTGGTGACAGGCTGACGCGGTAAACCCTGCCTGGAGCAAGAGCAAACCTTTTTTCGTCAATGATGAAAAAAGATGAAAAGTAGCTCGCTTGAATTCTTAAGCAATTAAGGATCTAGATAGATAATCATCGTTCGGTTCTCAGCGTGTTATATAACATTCTGAGGTCGGATACAGAATCCGGCTTATCGTGTGCCGGGTGTTTATTTCATGATAAGGCATGTATGAAAAAATCAGATTTATTTTTTTCCGTTATCTTGGTTCCGCTTGATTTTTTAATGATTGTCGCGGCTGGGTTATCGGCTTATTATCTTCGTTTTTCAGAGCTGTCCACTGATATTCGACCAGTGATTTTTAGTTTACCGGTCGGAGAATATATTTCTATTGTTTTAATACTTGCTACCGTTTGGCTTATTATTTTTAGTTTTTCCGGGTTATATAATATTCGGGAATTAGGTAGCCTTAAAGTTGAATTAAAAAAAGTAATCATGGGCTGCTCACTTGGATTAGTGGCCGTTGTAATTTTTATTTTCTTTTACCGTGAACTTTTTTCTTCACGTTTTATTGTTTTAGTTGGTTGGGCTTTTGCAATTCTCTATGTTGGTGT
The DNA here is from genome assembly GCA_035438725.1 of bacterium. Lineage (GTDB taxonomy): Bacteria > Patescibacteriota > Patescibacteriia > Patescibacteriales > Patescibacteriaceae > Patescibacterium. Next base: position 63,776 of record DAORIW010000002.1, read on the forward strand.
GGGAAGAATCTTAGTAACATTAATTCGTCGTTTATTATTTCGTAATGGTCAAGGAATTCATTCAGTTGTTGTGGTGGGCGAAAGCCAAACCGCCGACCATTTGGTACGAGAATTTGCCCGTCGGCCAGGACTTGGTTTTGTAATTGTAAAGCGTTTATCCGATTTTAGTTTAGAATCAGCTAAAGAACTAGAAGCACTATTAGCCGTTAGAGAAGTAGATGAAATTTTACAAGCTGATCCCACTCTTTCTAAAAGTGATCGTTTACGATTATATGACTTTGCTGATGAACATCATTTGGTGTATAAGTATGCAGCTGATCTTTTGGAAACAAAAGTTTTGCGAGTTGAGGTTGATGAACTAGCCGGTATTCCGATTGTTGAAGTTAAAAAAACTCCTCTCGATGGTTGGGGGAGAGTTGCTAAACGAATTGGGGATATTATTGGTTCCATTTTTCTAATAGTAGTAACCAGTCCCATTATGCTTTTGGTTATTATCGCCATTAAACTCGATTCTCGGGGGCCTATTTTCTTTTCTCGACTTGATGATGATTCACCTTTGTATCGAATTGGTCAGGGAGGTAAAAAGTTTCGTTATTTAAAATTTCGTTCGATGGTTCCGCGAATGAATAGTTTGCGCTACAGTGAGTTAGCTGATCGTAATGTACGTTCCGACGGACCGATGGTAAAGATAAAAGATGATCCTCGAGTAACTCGAGTTGGAAAATTTATCCGTCGATTTAGTTTTGATGAATTACCGGAATTATTTTTAGTCCTCGTTGGTACAATGAGCTTAGTTGGTCCTCGTCCACATTTACCTGAGGAAGTAGCTAAATATGAAGGTCGTCATAAAAAAGTTTTAACAATTAAGCCGGGTATTACCGGATACGCTCAGGTTTCTGGGCGAAGTGATTTAACTTTTGAAGAAGAAGTGAGACTGGATATTTATTATATTGAAAACTGGGCAATTGTTTCTGATATTATTATTCTTCTAAAAACACCATTAGCGGTTCTTCGTCCGCGCGTGGCTGAGTAATATGAAAGTTGCTTTAATCCATGACCATTTGGCTCAGGCTGGAGGAGCCGAAAAAGTTCTCCAGGTTTTATGCGAATTGTTTCCTGAGGCGCCAATTTACACTCTTTTATATGAGCCGGAAAATGTTGATCGTCATTTTAAAAATCGAAAAATTCTTACTTCAATCATTCAACGTTTACCCGGAGGCATTAAACATTACCAGTGGTATATGCCCTTTATGCCGATGGCGGTTGAATTTTTTAATTTAAGTGAATTTGATTTAGTTATTTCTGATGCTAGTGCTTTCGCCAAAGGAGTGCTCACGGGTACTCATACGCTGCATATATGTTATTGTCATACGCCAACTCGATATTTATGGGATTATAGTCACCAGTATATTCAAGAGCTTCGTTATAATAAATATTTTAAAAAAATTATTTCCTTGATTCTTAATTATGTCCGACTTTGGGATAAGGCGGCCGCTGATCGGGTCGATTATTATATCGCCAATTCTAAAACGAGTCAGCAGCGTATCGCTAAATATTATCGTCGTACGTCTGAAGTCATTTATCCACCGGTTGAGCTTGACCGTTTTCATATTTCTGAAAAACCTGGAGAATATTTTTTGATTGGCGGACGCTTAGCGTCCTACAAACGGATTGATATTGTTATTGAAGCTTTTAAAGAGCTTGGGTGGCCTTTGAAAATTTTTGGTGATGGAGTCGATTTGGAGCGCTTACAGAATATCGCCAACGGAGCTTCTCACATAGAATTTTTAGGTCGGGTGAGTGAAGATGAGAAAGCTGATTTATATCGTAACTGTAAAGCATTCATTAATCCCCAAGAAGAAGATTTTGGCATTACGGTCATTGAGGCCATGGCCTCCGGCCGACCCGTAATTGCGTTTCGGAAAGGCGGTGCGACGGAAACGGTAGTTGAAAATAAAAGTGGACTCTTTTTTGATCTTCAAACCCCGGCTGCTTTAATTGCTTGTTTGCGAAGTTTTAAAGAAGAAGATTTTAAAGCATCGGAACTTCGTCAATACGCTCAACAATTTTCCGTCGATCGTTTTAAAGAAAAAATTTCTTTAGCCGTAACTCGCGAATATGAACGATTTAAAAACGGCCATGAATATCTTGATTGATATCCGTCCGTTAATGGATGAGCGTTATAGTGGTGTGGCCGAGTATACCGTAGAGCTTTTACGTGCCATATTCATGTTTGACCAAACAAATAATTATTGGCTTTTTTATAATTCAGCTCGTGATATACGTTATCGTTTACCCGTCTTTAATCAGCCAAACGTTCGAGTAATTCGAACACGATTTCCTAATAAAATACTTAATTACGCTTTTTTAAAAATTTTTCAAAGACCCTATTTTGATCGATTAATAGGGGAGAAGATTGATATTTTTTTCATGCCCCATTTCAATTTTGCTGCTTGGTCACCCTCAGTTACATCTGTTTTAGCAGTTCATGATATTTCCTTTCTTCATTATCAAGAATTTTTTAGTTGGCGTAAAAATATCTGGCATCGCCTATTAGGGGTAAAAAAATTAATTGGTCGTTTTTCAAAGATTGTAACTCTTTCTGAAAATACTCGAGTTGATGTCATTAATACAGTTAAGGTAAGGGGGGAAAAAGTTACCACCTTCTATTCAGGAATTTCTTCGGTATTTAAAAAATATGCTATTGATAATCAGGAAATAAAAAGGGTTAAAGAAAAATATCGATTACCGGATAATTTTTTATTATTTCTCGGAACAGTGGAACCTAGAAAAAATATTGAAGGTTTAATCAGAGCCTTTGAAATTGTTAAACAACGCCAGCCTTCAGATTTAAAATTGGTAATAGCGGGAGGTCGTGGTTGGAAGTCTAAACCGATCTACGAAGCGGCCGCCAAATCTTCGCAGACAACAGATATTATTTTTCTAGGATATGTTGAGGCTTATGAAAAAGTTTTTTTGTATAATTTAGCGACGTTGTTTGTCTACCCGTCTTTTTATGAAGGTTTTGGTTTTCCCCCTTTAGAGGCAATGGCCTGCGGCGTACCCACTATTGTTAGCGCTGTTTCATCGTTACCAGAAATAGTAGAAGGAGCAGCTATTATGATTGATCCATATAATCCTCAGGCGATAGCTACGGCAATCGTTGAAATTTTGAATGATACATCATTTAGTCAGAGCTTAGGAGAAAAAGGAAGACAACAAGCCGAAAAGTTTACTTGGGAGAAAACGGCTCGACAGTACGTGGAGTTATTTACTAGTCTTCATACAGAATAATTTTAGATTTAGTTTACATACATGCCAGAACAATTAATAACTCATGCCCGCTCACCCTTAGCTGATCGAATGCGCCCTCAGACGTTTGAGGAATTTTTTGGACAAGAAGAAATAACCAAAGAGAGTGCGTTAATTCGCAAATCGATCGAAGTTGATAATCTACCTTCACTTATTCTTTGGGGACCACCGGGTTCTGGTAAAACTACCTTGGCTTTATTAATAGCCAAAGAAGCAAAAGCAGAATTCATTCGTTTTAGTGCTGTTACGGAAGGAGTAGCTGATTTGCGTAAGGCGATTGACCGTGCTCGTTCTAATCAACTGTTAGATCAAAAAACAATTTTATTTATCGACGAAATCCATCGTTGGAATAAAGGTCAGCAGGATGCGTTGTTGCCTCATATTGAAAGTGGCGCCTTGACGTTAATTGGCGCGACAACTGAAAATCCTAGTTTTGAATTACGATCCGCTCTGCTTTCGCGCTGTCGAGTTATAGTCTTACATTCCTTAAGTGATGAGTCTTTGGGTCTCATTATACAGGGGGCTTTGAGTGATAAGGAAAAAGGTTTTGGAGATTTACATATAACTATTAGTGACGAGACAATTAATTTTTTAATTGGAATTAGTCAGGGAGATGCCCGGGCGGCTTTGAATATATTAGAAGCTTCAACGATTTTAACAAACGATATAACTACTGATATCTTAAAAGAAGCAGCTCAGAAATCTCATTTATTATACGATAAAGTTGGTGAGGAACATTATAATATTATTTCGGCTTTGCATAAATCTTTGCGCGGCTCTGATGAAAATGCCGCTTTATACTGGCTAGCACGAATGCTTGAAGCAGGAGAGGATCCTCTCTACATTGCTCGACGTTTAGTGCGCTTTGCTTCGGAAGATATTGGTTTAGCAAACTCACGGGCGCTCGAACAAGCAATGGCTGGTTTTCAGGCTTGCCAAGTAATTGGTTTACCGGAGTGCAATGTTATTTTGGCGCAAGTGGTAGTCTATTTAGCAAAATGTCAAAAATCGAATATTTTATATACGGCTTATAAGGCAGCCGCCGTTGATGCTCAAGCAACTTCTAATCAAGGAGTGCCCCTACATTTGCGAAATGCACCGACGTCGTTAATGAAAGATTTAGGGTATGGTAAGGATTATAAATACAGTCCAAATTTTGACTATCAAGAAGACCAGGATTATTGGCCAGAGGGGATGAAAGGAAAGGAATATTTGGGAAAAAAATAAAGTCACTAACACATAGTGACTTTATACAATAAATTTTTGCCTAGAAGCCTAGAAATTAAGGGCTTCGTTAATCTTCTGGTTAACTATTTTGTAGTGATCCAGAACGATTGAACTTTTTAAGGCTACTGTTTTTTCTTTATATATTTGTCGTATTTCAGTAAAAGTTTTCTTCGGTCGAGTTTTTAACGAAAAGAAATAAATATGGATTAAAATGTCCAATGTGTTATTTTTGGTCGTAAGGGAAACCTCATAAATGAAAAAGGTGTTTGATTTTTTATCAAGGCAACCTCCTTCGCTTTCAAATTCTTTTGCAATTAGTCCAATTTTTTCAAGAGTTGATTTTTGATTTGAGGAGAAAAGATATTTTATTTCTGCCACTACTCCCTGTGTTCCGGACAATTTACTTAAATTAACAATTGTATTTAGAGTTTCAATCCTTATTTCACCTGCATCTCCATAGATAAAAAAATTTTTTAAGGCAAAGGAAGAGGATAGAAATTTTGGATCTTCTGATGATTTTGTTTTCATTTTATTCTATTTTTAAGTTAACGAATTATTCGAGAGATGTTAATTAAACAAAATATTTTTATCTTTGTCAAGGGTTATTTGTCTAGTATATCATTCTTGACATATTTCTTCATTTCCCTTACAATAAAACCATTAAATTATGGCATGCCCATAATTATTTTATTCATTTCTCATCTCCCGTTAATTTTTTCCTTCCCTTATGGAAATTGATCCAAACAGGGCTTCGGGGGAGAGGTTTAAAGGAAACAATATTATGTCAGAAAAAAATACTTCACTGAAGTCACCTTCAGTGGTTGAGATGCTTGAAGCCGGAATGCACTTTGGTCACCGAACTTTTAAGTGGCATCCAAAAATGAAGCCGTATATTTTTGAAGCTCGAAAAGGGATTCATATTATTGATTTAGAAAAAACTAAAGTTAAACTTGAAGAAGCCTTAGCTTTTATCAGTAAGACGGCGGCTGAAGGAAAAATTCTTTTATTTGTCGGTACAAAAAATCAGGTTAAAGAGCCTTTAGAAGAAGCAGCAAAATCGATGGGTATGCCGTATGTTAGCCAACACTGGCTTGGTGGTACCTTAACT
>DAORIW010000003.1:0-49607 GCA_035438725.1 bacterium
ATCACTCTTTTTTTCTTGTGTTGTGCTGACGAGAAGCGGAGTAAAAAAAGGTTTGGCTAAAAGTAATAATTCATTAAGTGATTTCAAACGTAAATAATGGGCATTAAAATAATCTAATTTTTCTGGGTCAAAGATGGCGGGACTAGTACCAATTCCGTTACTATCAAAAGTTTTTTTTAACTCTTCGAGTGAAAATATTTCTTGATCATTTTTGGGATGCCAACCAAGTAATACCGAAAAGTTGATGAGGGCTTCTTTGGTATATCCCTTTGCTAAAAAGTCTTCAACAAATACATCACCCTGACGCTTACTTAATTTTCCGCCGCCTTGTTTATTTAAGATTAAGGGTAAATGGAAAAATTTCGGAGGTGTCCAGCCAAAAGCTTGATATAATAAAATATTTTTTGGTAACGATGGAAGCCATTCATCACCGCGGGTAACATGAGTAATTCCCATCAGATGATCATCAATCACTGAAGCTAGTTGATAGGTTGCTCCCCCGTCTGATTTTAGTAAGACATGATCTTCGAGTTCCGTTGCGGCAAATGTAATTTCACCGCGGAGTTCGTCGACTACGGTGATATTTCCTTCAAGGGGCATGGCTTGTCTAATTACATATTTTTCTCCATTAGCAACTCTCTCTTTGGCAGTAACTAATGGTAGGTCGCGATACCGTCGATCGTAGCGAGGCGGTTTATGAGCAGCCGCTTGCTGATCGCGCATTTCTTGAAGTTCCTCGGCAGTTGTAAAACAATAATACGCTACGCCCTTTTCTACAAGTTCATGAGCGTATTGTTGGTAGAGTGAAATTCGCTCACTTTGAATGTAGGGGGCGAAGGGACCTCCAATATGCGGTCCTTCATCAAATTCTAAACCAAGAGTTTTCAAAACACTCAATAGTTTTTGGACTGCCCCTTCTACTTCTCGTTTTTCATCAGTATCCTCAATACGTAAAATAAAGTCCCCTCCCCATTTCTTAGCTAGTAAGTATGTAAAGAGAGCGGTGCGAAAGTTCCCTAAATGTAAAAAACCTGTTGGCGACGGCGCCAAACGAAGACGTGGCTTATTTGAATTCTTATTAGTCATATATAAGTAAATAGTATGGCTACTATAGCAAGTTATTGAAGGGTTTGGAAATAGCTGATAACGCTAGTAGAGCTAACATAACATTGGTTTCCGTCCCAAAACAGAGGTACCGATAAGTCCTGTTCGGAAATTAAACATCGTCGGCCGACCGCACGTAAAATATCAGCGTTATTGCTATTATTACTAATTTCTAGTTCTAAGAAGTAAAGTTTCTGCTGTATATTACTACTGGCTATATACTCTTTCACGGTTTGGCAATGAGGACAGGTTGAAGAATAAAAATAAATATTTCCGGTCGGAATTTCCGTCTGTGCTAGTGGTGTAACGCTTTGGTTTGCAATCGGCGACGTACTGCATCCAGAAATACAGAGGCTGGTAGCGATTACCGAGAGAATAATAATAATTTTCATATTTACTGAAGTCGAGTTTGCTTACTAATGTTTGCAATAATGCCGAGTCCCATGAGGCCAGCGATCATCGCGGAGCCACCGTAGCTAATTAATGGCAACGGTACACCAGTTAGAGGTAGAAAACCGATTATACCGCCAATATTTATAATAACCTGAGTAATGAACCAAATACTAATCCCCGCGGTTAGATTTCTTGAAAAACCATCAGGGGCTTCTTTAGCAATCGTCAATGAACGATAGAATAAGAAACCAAATAAACCTATTAAGATAATACCGAATACTAAGCCTGTCTCTTCGGCGATAACGGCAAAAATAAAGTCATTCTGAACTTCTGGTAAGTATAGAAATTTTTGTCGGCTTTCTCCAATACCTCGTCCAAAAATACCGCCTGAGCCAACGGCAATTAAAGATTGGTTCAATTGGTAGCAATATTGCTGTGGACTATAATTATTATCAAAAAAACAGCGAAAGCGGTCTAAACGATATTTACCACCCGGTAGCATTAAAATGAGCCCAAGACCGGCAATGCCAATCGCTATTAATGTCAGAATATGTTTTCGATCGCCACCTGCTAGATAATAAACGGTAAAAGAAGCAATACCTAAAATAAATAACGTTCCCGGATCCGGCTGCATTAACATTAAAATTGCGAGGACACCAAAAATGATAAGAAATGATACAAAGCGTTTTGGGGTTTCTGTGTGTTTTTCGAATAACGCTGCTAAATAAATCATGAAGGTTAATTTAACTAACTCCGCCGGTTGAAAAGAAGAACCAAAAAGATTAATCCAACTTTGTGAGTTATTTACTTTGCGACCTAGTCCAGGAATAAAAACTAAAATTAAAAGGCCTAAAGAAATAAGGAGCAGGGCTAAGGCTAATTTCCTTAAGTAAATGTAATTGAATTTTGATAAAAACCAAAAACCGAGACCTCCAATGGCAACGCTCAAAAGCTGGTGTTTTAAAAAGTAATAGGTATCGCCATACGTAGTGTAAGCAACAATCGACGAGGCGCTCGATAACATAACTAAACCAAAAAGAATAATAATAATAATGGTTATTAAAAAACGACGGTCGATTTTAAGACGACTCGGGGATGAATAACTTTTAAATAAAGAAGACAGTCGAGCAAACATGGAAAATGTTCAAATTATTGTAAACGGTCTAAGAGAAAGATAACTAATCCCGCAAATGAAGAAACCCAGGCAATAACCCAGAAACGCATAACAATTTTTCCCTCTGACCAACCCTTAGCTTCGAAATGATGATGAATAGGAGCGGAAAGAAAAACTTTCTTTTTACGAATTTTTTTGGAAAGAATTTGAATAATAGTTGAAACGGCTTCTAAAACAAAAACTGAACCAATAATCATTAAAATTAAAGCACTGTCAGTTAACATGCCAATAATCCCAAGGGTAATACCGAGGCTCATAGAACCGGTATCACCCATAAAAAAACGAGCTGGTGTGATATTAAACCATAGAAAAGCCAAGAGACAGCCGACAATAATTCCACAGAGAGCCGCCAGATTATAAGTTCCATTTACGAAAGCAATAACCGCGTAGGCTGTAAAGCTGGTAAGTAATACTCCTCCCGCTAAACCGTCCAGACCATCGGTTTGATTGACTGAAAAAGCGGTCGCTACAATTACGAAAATAAAAACTAAAATATATGCCCAGCCTAGCTGGAAGTGCCCAAAAAATGGAATGTTAAATGTTTCGCGCTCTAACTTAAAATAAAACCAGAGAGCGCCGATGGCCGCAATTAATGTATAAATTAATAAACGTCTCCCCATGCTTAAGCCACCGCCACCTTTCGCTCCTTTACCCCGAACATCTAGCCAATCATCAAATAAACCTACTAAAGCCGTGGCGGCCAGAACACCAAGCGGAAGCCAGGTTTCAGAACGACTTAAAAAATTTAATTCTTTGAAGACATTCCAACCGGTAAACTTAGCTAAGTAGTAAATAGCAATCGCAAAAAATAAGGTTGTTACCCAAATTAGAACTCCGCCCATGGTTGGTGTGCCACTTTTAGCCGCGTGTAATTTTGAAAAAATTGGTGTGGCGCCAGAATTGCGAATTGTTTTTCCTAATTTAAAACGATATAAAACATGTGTCCATAATGGTGTCCAAGCCATGGCGACTAAAAAAGCTAAACCAGATAGGACTAAAATTTTAATAATTTGCGCTTCCATACTTTAAAATTAACTAAAATTAATTACGTAAACAACATAAACAGAAATTAGAAGGATTAAATTTCCGAGGGCACCGGTAAGTAATAAGTGATAACCAGGAATGTGTTCGCGTTTTCTCACTAGAGCTGCTCCTAGTAAAAAATTTATTATGAGAGCGGCTATGCCAAGTAACGGAAATTCGTAGAGACTTATGGCACTACCAATTCGATCCACCCCGAAAATAACGTTATAGTGAAGAATTGCTAAATTATTTCCGAGCGAGCTATTGAGAATAATTACCATTAACCAGGTAAGAATATTCAGAAGAAGGCCAATTCCTAAAAGAATTAAAGTGGTTTTACGAAAAAAAAAGTCGGACAGTGCGAGGCGATATTGTCCGGCCCCAATGTAGAGATAATTCAGACCCTTGGAAAAGGCTAATTTCATATCCTAAATATAGCAAAGATGAGGTTATTATTCAATTAAGACTTTAATGATAGAGAAAGCTTTTTGATTACTTTAGAAATAATTAGGCTTGACTTCGTAATTTCTTTTCTTGTAGTAAGTTTTCCAAGTGTTAACCGCAAAGCTCCTTGGCTGATTTTTTCATCATGGGTCATAGCCATAAGAACATGAGATGTCGTGATATCACCAGAAGCACAGGCCGATCCCGTTGAGACTGCTAGGCCTTTTTCATCTAAAAGAGCTTGTATAATATCCCCTTCTAAACCTGGAAAAGAAATATTGAGGTGAGAGGGTGCTGAGTTGGTAAGTGGAGTATTGATAATTATTTGAGGTAGTTTTTTTTGAAGAGTATTGCATAATTGATCACGAAGTTTCCTTATTTTTTTATAGGCAGTACTTTGATTTTTAATAGCTAAGATAAGAGCTTCGGCAAATCCAACCACTCCTGGAACATGTACTGTCCCGCTTCGTAGGTTGCGTTCTTGGTGTCCGCCTTGCACTAAAGAGTTAATCGGGACGCCTGATCGTATATAGAGTAAGCCAATTCCTTTTGGTCCGTACACTTTATGGCTTGATAAGCTCATGAGGTCAACATGTAACACTTCCGGCTGACAGTTAAGAAAATTTGGCGCTTGAGTGGCGTCGGTATGAAAATAGATAGGCTGGGGTTTTGGCCCACGTTTTCGAGGTGAGGTATTAAGCCATAGTTTATAATTTTTTTCATTATAGTTTTTTAACAATCGGCCAATTTTTTTTATCGGCTGTATCGAACCAGTTTCACTATTAACATACCCGATTGAAACTAATATTGTTTCTGGTCGTATAGCTTTAATAATATTTTCGGGATTGACTAAGCCTTGGTTGTCGACTGGTACATAGGTAACATTTACTCCCCTTTTTTCTAAATAAGCACAAGGTTCAAGTATAGAATCATGTTCTATAGACGTTGTAATAATATGTTTCTTTCTTAAAGATGAACTTTCAATAATTCCTTTAAGTGCTAAATTATTAGCTTCGGTTGCTCCCGAAGTAAAAATAATTTCTTGGCCACTAACTCCAAGAATTTTGGCAATTGAGTAACGAGCATCATCAACTGCTTTTAGAGCGGTCTGACCAGGGGTATGGACCGAAGCCGGGTTAGCAAAATCTTTAGAAAAAAAAGGTAGCATGACCTTTAAGACTTTGGGATCAAGGGGGGTTGTAGCGCTGTAATCAAGATATATCATACTTATTTAATAATAACTTTAGTTCCGACATCTGCCCAATCATAAACTATTTTTGCCGCCTCTACTCCAAGTCGAATACAGCCGTGAGAGACCGGTGTGCCGATATGTGCCGCACCTTCTTTATAACCATTCGGCCATTCCGGTAATTCATGAATACCCATTCTTGTTCCTTTTATCCCGATCCAAAAAGGCATCCATAATCCATACGCCTTCGACCAGGCACGCAGAGCTTTATTCCCAACGGTATATTCCCCTTTGCGAGTTGGAGTTGAAGCTTTACCCGTTGAAACCGTGTGAGTTCGTATCGTAACGCCGTTAAGTTGTTGATATAACTCTTGTTTTTTTAAATCAATAAGAATAGATTTAGTTAGTTTTTTTTCTTCTACTGAGAGAGGGTCAAATCCATGTTTAATTTCTAAGCCGTCAACATACCCATCGCCGTCCGTATCGGGAATATTAGGATTTGTTTTAAATTGTTGTTCTTGAATATCGACAAGTCCGTCGCGGTCAGTATCAAGAGGGGCTTCGGCCTTAACTATTTGCCAAGGGGTTAAAAAAGTAATAAGCAAAGCCACTAAAAATAGATATTTCATTTTATGATTATACCAATAAAAATAATTATTGAACAATAAAAAACTCGTTGAATTCTTCAACGAGTTTAGTTTATTTTTTGGGATGATCGTTTGTTATTTTGATCTATTCTACGTCATCCCTCCTGACCGGCTGCTGCTATAATAATATAATTGTTGTTGCAAATTTTATGTCTGAATTTATGACATTCAATTTAATTACCTCCTTTCATTGCTATACGCAGTTTACCGATTTATATGAATTGCGACTTTGTCGTCGCTTTTTTTAAAACTGCCTAATTTAAAAAGGCATTTTGATAATATAGCATAGATATTAAAATATGTCAATAGCTACTCCTGATTTAAACTATTTAATATTTAATATTAGCCATTATTTAATAAATTTATGCCATTAATTAACACTTCGTCAACATTGATTAAACCCGCACTTCCCTGTACCATATAGCTATGTCTAAAGACCAAGAATCCCCTAATAGATTGCCACCGCAGAACCTGGAAGCCGAAAACTTTGTTTTGGGTTCGCTTTTAATTGATCAAAATACAATTGTTAGAATCGCTGATATTTTAAATCCCGAAGATTTTTATAAGGATAGTCATGGGATTATTTTTGAGTGCATGAAAGAGTTATATGCTCATCGTGAACCAATTGATATTTTAAGCTTAACTTCTAAACTTGAGGAAAAAGGAAAACTGGAAGCGGTTGGTGGACGTTCGTATATCGCCGGTTTAGCAAACTCGGTTGGTACTTCTTCTAATGTTGTGTATTACGCTGAACTTATTCAAAGAAAGTCGACCTTGCGTCGTTTAATTAGCGCCGCCTCGGAAATTTCTACTCTTGGGTATGATGAGGATGAAGAAATTGACAAAATTTTAGATGAAGCTGAACAAAAGCTTTTTAATGTCTCACAGAAGTTTTTAAAGCAAGCCTTTCAACCAATCGATACTCTCTTGAACGAAGCCTTTGATCGTATTGATGAATTACATAAACAATCAGGAAAACTACGCGGGTTGGCGACTGGTTTTACTGATTTAGATGCCTTACTGGCTGGTTTACAAAAATCAGATTTGGTAATTTTGGCCGCTCGACCGAGCGTGGGAAAGACTTCTTTGGCACTTGATATTGCTAGACAGGTAGCAGTAATTAATAAAATCCCCGTTGGTATTTTTTCTTTGGAAATGAGTAAAGAGCAATTAGTTGATCGTATGTTATGTGCGGAAGCTGGCGTAAGTTTATGGAAGATGAGAACCGGAAAGCTTTCTGATAATGAAGAAAATGATGATTTTTCCAGAATCGGTCAGTCAATGGGAGTATTAGCTGAAACACCGATCTTTATTGATGACTCCGCCAGTGCTAATATTATGGAAATTAGAACGAAGGCTCGTCGCCTGCAAATGGAACATAAACTTGGTTTAATTGTTATCGACTACTTGCAATTAATGGAAGGTCGCGGAAAGTACGGCGATAACCGTGTTCAAGAAGTTGCCGAAATTACCCGAGCCTTAAAAGGATTAGCTCGTGAATTAAATATTCCCGTGCTGGCTTTGTCGCAGCTTTCTCGGGCGGTCGAACAAACTAAGCCAGCTATCCCCCGTTTAGCTCACTTACGTGAATCAGGTTCTATTGAACAGGACGCCGACGTTGTTATGTTTATTTATCGAAAAGCAGCTGATCGCGGGTATCAAATCGAAGAATTAACTGATGCCGAAAAAAATATTGCTCAAGTTTATATTGCTAAACATCGTAATGGACCGGTTGGACGCGTTGACTTATACTTTGACGAAGACACGGTTAGCTTTAAAAACTTAGCTAAGGGTGATTACGAAGTTCCAGCGGAAATGGAAGAATAAATATGTTATAAAGTTTTAAGGTTATAATGTTATAAGGTAAATACATAAGGACCTTTATGACTTTATAACCTTACAACATTAAAACTAATACTATGTTTGAAAAACTTAAACAAATCAAAGATTTACGTAGCCAAGCTAAAACAATGCAAAGTGTTTTGGCAACTGAGTCAGTAACTGCCGAAAAAGGTGGCGTCACTATTACCTTAAATGGTAATTTAGAAATTACCGCTGTAACAATTGCTGACGGTATGACTAAAATACAAATTGAAAAAGCGACAATGGATGCTGTAAATGAAGCAATTAAAAAGGCCCAAAAAGTTATTGCCCAAAAAATGCAGGCCATGGGTGGTCTCTCTCAGTTTGGTTTATAGAATAAAAATTTCATGCGTTTTCCCTCTTCGCTTGATAAGCTTATAACGCTTTTTTCTCGACTTCCGTCCGTTGGACCAAAAACTGCGGAGCGGTATGTTTTTTATTTATTAAAACAAAATCCGGCCTTGTTAAAGGAAATGGCGGAGGCCCTGGCAGAATTGCCTCAAAGAATTATTACTTGCTCGATTTGTAACGGTATTGGTGAAACTGATCCGTGTTCAATCTGTAGTGACTCAAAACGTGATAGTTCTCAGCTTTGTGTCGTAGCCGATAGCCGGGATATGTTAACCATTGAAGATACTAGCCTCTTCAAGGGCTATTATTTTGTCTTAGGAGGAACGATTAATACGATTGAAGGGATTAAGCCGGCTGATATAAAAGTTCGGGAATTAGTCGATCGGGTAAAAGATTTGAAACCTAAGGAATTAATTTTGGGTCTTGACCCAAATCTAGAAGGCGAAACAACCGCTTTATATTTAAGTAAATTAATAAAGCCGGCGGGTATTAAAGTTACCCGTTTAGCTAAAGGTCTGCCAAGTGGTGCTCATATTGAATATGCTGATGAGTTAACACTTAGACATGCATTGAAGTTTAGAAGTGAGATATAAAAAAAGTTTATAAAATATAGATATGAAGAAAAAAATTACAGTAGGTATATTGTTTGGTGGCAAATCTACGGAACATGAAGTTTCTTTATTGTCGGCTAAAAATGTTGTTGAGGCACTTGATAAAAATAAATATCAAGCTGTTTTGATCAAGATAACTAAAGAAGGAAAATGGCAGCTTGAAAATAAGAATGTAGTACGAGCATCTAATACCGAAATAATTAAAACATTAGACGTTGTTTTTCCTGTGTTACATGGACCACTTGGTGAAGATGGCGCAATTCAAGGACTTTTAAAAATTATGGATGTACCGTTTATTGGACCATCTATTTTGGCCAGTGCTTTAGGAATGGACAAGGAAGTTGCCAAGCGGCTCTGGCGTGATGCCGGTATACCGAGTGCAAAATTTCTAGTTTTTAAGGATCATGAAATAAATTCCATACAATTTTCTAAAGTCAAAAAAGAATTAGGTTTACCCTTATTTATAAAACCAGCAAATCTTGGCTCATCAGTCGGGGTTAGTAAAGTTCATAATGAAAAAGCATTTAGAGCTGCTATTAATAATGCTTTTAAATATGATCTTAAAATTCTTATTGAAGAATGTATTAAAGGGAGAGAAATAGAGTGTGCTGTTCTAGGCAATGAAGAACCTATCGCCTCTATTCCCGGCGAAATAATACCCCAAGCTGAATTTTACTCATATAAAGCGAAATATTTTGATGAACATGGAGCTATTTTACAAATACCAGCAAAACTATCGGTAAAAGAGCAAAAGTACGTAAAACAGGTGGCGATAAAAGCCTTTCAAACTCTGGGTTGTGAGGGAATGGCTCGGGTTGATTTTTTCCTTACTAAAAATGGAAAACTTGTCATTAATGAAATTAATACTATCCCTGGTTTTACCAATATAAGTATGTATCCTAAGTTGTGGGAAATTAGTGGTATCCCCTATTCAAAGCTCATTGATATTCTTATAAATTTAGCGATCTCGAGGTATAAAAAGGAAAAGAAATTGAGAACATCGGTTTAGTTTAAAAATTTTTTTAAATAAAAAAAGTATCAATAAATTAATATTGATACTTTACACCAATTTGTTGTTTTCTACTTTAAATTGTTTATTTTGAATACTTAATTATTAGAATTAAAACTATAAAAAGGAAAAAAACAAAAATAAATAGATGATGGATTCCAAAACCTCCGTCTAAATTTTGATAATATGCTTCCTATTTTATTGGAAAATCCCACAGAAAGTTTAAAAACTTTTTAGTAGACTTCATTATCCTCCTTATTTTTTAAAAGCCATTTTTAAAAAATAAATAAATAGACATGATATAACAGCACAAGCGATAGAGCGGCATGTATGCCAGCTGCATAATCATCCTTCATGACGTCACTTGCCGTCGGGTTTTCCTTTTTATCAAAGTATTTTGCCGGCGGAAGTTTAATAATATCAAATACTCTAAAAAGAATAAATCCAACAGCTATTATCCATGGATTGAAAGGTAGAAATGAATCAAATATACAAAAAGAATACGTAACAAACATTCCGGCAATTTCATCAATAACAATTTGATTTTGATCCCTATCTCTCGGAATTCCTTTATAGTCTTTTCTGCCCTTTAGTACTTTTTCAGCAAACGGAATAGACCAAAGGCCAAATAAATGAAGAATTATAAGTACTATCCAAAAAATGATAACACGTAAAGCTACACTGGGAATTTCGAGAATTTCGCTAAAAACTAAAACACAAGGAAATATTGCGAATAAACTTCCATAGGTACCGGCCATTTCTTTTACTTTAAGACGTCCTATTTTTACACGGATTGCGGGCAGTAAGCCGCTACCACAGCCCGTGGCGATAATAAAATATTTAAACATATCACTTAAAAATAGCAATGATTCTTTTATATATGTCAAAGTACTAACCTCCTTTTTATTTTATTTGTTAAAACTTTAACACAATACTAATTATTTTCCAAGAAAACAAAAACACCCCCGAAAGGAGGTGTTTTAAATTATAAGCTCTTTATTTAATACTTGTAATCTTAACTTTCGTAATAAACTGACGATGACCGACGTTACGACGGTACCGAGTTTTGTTCTTAAACTTAATAACACTGACCTTATCACCTTTAGCCGTACTTACAATTTCACCAGTAACATTATCGCCTAACATTGGTAAACCAAGGTTAAGACCATCACCTGTTTCATCAAAAGTTGCCAAAGTAGGAAATACTACTTTCTCCCCTGCTTCACCTGGTAATTTTTCAATAGAAACAACGTCATTTTCTTTGACTTTATATTGCTTACCACCAGTTTTAATAATAGCTAATTTCATATCATCCGTTCTTTAAAAATAAGATTCCTGATGTAGCAGGAAAAGTACTCTCAATATTACCCAACAATTCTCCTTCTGTCAAGCCACTTAAAAACCCCGAGGAGGCTAATCATTAGAATAAATAAGATTATTAAGCTGTAAATTTTCCCCTTACTTTGAAGAAAGAGGGCACTTAAGCCAAAAATAAAGGAAACAAGGCAGAAGGCTAGAACAGTCAGACGAGGACTCATCCCCGCATCTAAAAGCCTAAAATGAAGGTGTTCACGGTCGGCAAATTTAAAGGGGTTTTTTCCTTTAAAGCTCCGGCGAATAATTGTCCAGATTACATCTAGTACTGGAATCCCCATAATTAATAAGGCAATAGCAATTTTTCCGCCGGAAATTATTGAGAGGACGCCAAGCATAAATCCTAAAAATAGAGAGCCACCTTCACCTAAAAATATTTTCGCTGGATGCCAATTTACAATTAAGAAACCGAGGCAAGCAGCTAGGAGCATTAAAGAGGCAAAAGCAATATCATCTTGTTGCCAACGAGTAGTGGTGGTAAATAAGAAAATTACTAGGCTCGCTACGGCGGTAATAGATCCAACTAAGCCATCAACGCCGTCGAGAAGCTTAGTGGTATACGACATTCCGAGCAACCATAAGATCGTAAAGCTATCGGCAATCAGATTAAAATAAAAAATTTTCCCTTGCCAAATAAAAATTGGAAATTCAAGTTGATTTAAGTAAAAGAAGTCACCGCTAGGGTTTGTTATTTTTTCAATTCCTACCCCACCTATAATAACCGCCAAGGCTGCTAATAAAGGAAAAAGAATCTGGAGTCCTGGAGGTAATTTATATTTATCATCAAGAAAACCGCCAATCATAATAAATCCTCCCCCGATAAGTACTCCTAACCAATGATGCGGTTCAAGATTACCAGATAAGATAATATTTTTTCCAAAAAACAAAGCCAGAGCCAAAGCTATAAAAATTGCTATTCCGCCGAGTAAGGGAATGGCTTTAGTATGTTGCTTACGCTCTTCAGTTGGATAATCAAGAATATTAAATCGCAGGGCAATCTTTCGTATTCCTAAAGTTAAGAGCCAAGCACCTAAACCTGTTCCTATAAAGTAAAGTATATACATATTACAAAGTAGGTGCTTTGGTAATCGAAATTCGTAATTCATCGTTAAAGACGATTGTGTCTCGACGTGCGAGTGCATTCTCTAAAATTTTCGTGGCAATCGAATCTTCTATCTTTTCCTGAATCAGTCGTCGTAGAGGTCGAGCACCAAATTCAGGATGAAAGCCCAATTGAGCGAGTTGTTTAATACCAGCTTCACTAATTTGAAAATTATAGCCTTTGGCAGTAACCATATTTTCTACTGACCTAAGGAGTAATTTAGTAATAGCAATAACCTCATCCGAGGTTAATGGTTTAAAAATAATCACTCCATCAAATCGATTAATTAATTCTGGATGTATTGATTTAACAAGTTCGGTATTTACTAATTGTTCTTTAAGCTCATCTAAATTACCTTCTTCGCGAACTGTTTCTTGAATTAAAACCGATCCTATATTACTCGTAGCAATAATAATCGAATTAGTAAAATCAATTGTTTTGCCTTGGCCATCAGTTAAACGACCATCATCCATAACCTGTAAAAATAAATTCAAAATATCGGGATGGGCTTTTTCTATTTCATCTAAGAGAATAAGGGAAAAAGGCATTTTACGAACGGCTTCGGTTAAATAACCGGTAACACCCTCAGGTGAGCCAATCATTTTATTAACCGCATCACTATTTTGATATTCGCTCATATCTATGCGAATCATATATTCTTCTTTGCCAAAATACACTGAAGTAACTGCTTTGGCCAGTTCGGTTTTTCCAACACCCGTTGGTCCCAGAAAAAGAAAATTAGCAATCGGACGTTTACTCTCTCGTAGTTCAACGCGGGCCCGTCGCAAAGCGGCGGAAACCATTTCGATCGCCTCCTCTTGACCAACTACTCGTTCGTGAATTCTTTTTTCGAGATGTAATAATTTTTCACTTTCATTTTCCGTTAATTTCGTTACCGGAATATGGGTAAGCTCAGTGATAACAGTAGCAATAGCTTCTCTATCTACTATTTTGTTTTCTTGACGAGCGACTGAAACAGCCACTGATTCCAAAACGCTCATGGCTTTCCCCGGTAAATAGGTATCATGCAAATAACGACTTGTTAAATTTACAACTTCTGCTAAAGAATTATATGAAAAATATACTCCGTACTCATTTTCAATTTGATTAATCTTACTTTCTACCATTCGAATGGCTGTATTGCTATCAGGCTCCATTACATCAATTTTTGCGAGAAGACTACCGAGTAAGGTTTTTTCAACATATTTCTGATAGTTTTCATTTGTGACTGACGCAACACAGAAAATTAACCCTCGACTAATGGCGTCGGCTAAAACTCCAGCTAAATCAAGGCTTCCTTCGTTACCCGAACTTATGCCCATTATTTTTTCAATATCTTTAATATATAAAATAATATTACGCGCTCTGGCCACTTCACCAATAACATCGAGTAATCTTTCTTCTGCTTCGGCTGAGTCAAGGCCACCAATTAAACGTGCTAAGTCAACTTCAATTAAGCGTTTATCTTGAAAAAGTTTTGGCACATCCTCTAAGACCATTTTTTGAGCCAAACCACCAACAATAGTGCTTTTACCGACGCCTCTCGGTCCTACT
This sequence comes from bacterium, assembly GCA_035438725.1. Lineage (GTDB taxonomy): Bacteria > Patescibacteriota > Patescibacteriia > Patescibacteriales > Patescibacteriaceae > Patescibacterium. Next base: position 13,839 of record DAORIW010000003.1, read on the forward strand.
AGAATCAGCCCATTCTGCCCCTTTTCAACAGTATCAAAAATTTTTCTTATTTCTTTCTCGCGCTCGAGGCATAAATCAACCCTTCCCCATTTCGCGGCTAATGTCCAATCATACGAAAAGTGATCAAGTAAGGGAGTCGCTAAGGCAGTATAGGCCCGATCCATATTTGAAGAGGGCTTAAAACGTGCCATTTTTCTGTATAAAAGATTGTTTTCTTGGAGCTGGGTGGCTAATTGCAACCATAATACCCCGTTTTCTAATTTTGTTCGATCAGCTTCTAAATCAAAAAATAATTCACTAATTTTAGGATCACGATCAAATGACGGTATTAATATATCGAGAGCAGAAATACTCCGACGACTATTTAGTTTGGCCGAAACATAAGCTTCGATAATTATTTCCTTAGTCTCTTTTCCAAAATTGACATGGGTGGATGTTTTTTCATGATTTACTAATTGATGTTCAAAACCGGCTGTTAATTTTTTCTCATCTATTGAAAGTCTATCGATTAATTCTCTAACTTGACGACTGCAAAATATAGCAACGGCAAAAAAATGCAGTGCCTCGATGTTATTATGCTTAAATTTTTTTGCCAACAGGTATGCTTGTTCATAGATAGTTAGCATTACTTCGTCACTCCCCTCTCGAACATTAATTTTTTTTATTTTTGAGCTTTTTATGTCTTCCCAGGTAGCCGTTGGTGCAACTGATTTATTAAAAGAGTAGCTGAGGGGTAAAATATGTGGTTGATTTTCTTTAAAACGGCTCAGGCGATAAAAAATAAAAAGACCTGGTATAAGTGATATCCAAAACAGTAACAAAAAGTTACTTTTTTGACCCCAGAAATTTATTGTTTTTAAAGATTGTAATGTTGGATCAGTAAAAAAAGTGATCAAGTGTCCACTAGTATACATCCACCAACCAAGTGTCACTAAGCCACTCAAAAAAAGCAGATAGGCTATTGTATTGATTACTGTATCAACAACTTTTTTTATGGCCCGACTTCGAATTAAGGAGGTAGAAAGTCGATGTTCAAAATATAAAAAATGATTATCAAAAAAAGCCCCGACACCATAGCCAGCACAATGAGGACAGGCAGACTTTCCGAGAGTGCCGCTTCCATTGCAGGCCGAACAAGTGATAAAAGCTAAAGTTTTAGGAGTTAGAGAATTCATTTAAATAGACTGGATTAAATCCAGCTGAAAAATAATTTGATAAAAAATTATAAGCGGTAAAATAAGCCAGAGGGTTATAGTCATGATTGTAAATATTATCCAAAAAATCATAATACTTGACCGGACAATAATTTGAATTACGCGGACTATAAAACTTATAATCATGCCCGCCCAATCTGTCTGACCATACATTGGTGTAAAAATATTTTTTACCCAAACCCCTAAGCCGCTCACTCGCAATCTAATGGATAGAAAACTCTTTCCCCATCGTAAGGTTTTTAATAAACCCGAGGTGTACCACCACAGCGGAAAATATAAAATGTCAAAAATAAATTGACTCATTATTTTGCCAATATCTAATAAAAAATATGCGAGAGACATATTACTTATTATAAGGAGAAAGTGCTTTTTTTTCAAATTGACGTATTTTTTTTGACAAGAAAGGTAACTCTTGACACTTTCCTGAGCATTGGGTATTATGAAGATATAACATTTTCGGCCCAAAAGGGCTGTTTTTTAAATCTTAGTATGGACAAACTGATAAATTATTTTAAAGGGGCTATCGCTGAAATGCGAAAAGTTACCTGGCCAAGTAAAAAAGAAACGTATAACTACACGTTGCTCGTTATTGGGGTGAGTGTAGGAATGGCACTTTTTCTTGGTGGCTTAGATTTAGCTTTTAATAAAGCTCTTGAAATCGCTCTTAACCGTTAATTAATATGGCAAAACAAACCCTAAACCAAGGCCGACGCTGGTATGTACTTCATACCTATTCGGGTTATGAAGAAAATGTTGCCGAAAATCTTCGTCAGCGTGTCGATTCAATGGACATGGATGATAAGATATTTAATATTCTTATTCCCAAAGAAAAGAAAATCAAAATTCATAATGGTAAACGTAAAGTAATCGAAGAAAAGATTTTTCCTGGCTATATCTTAGTTGAAATGATCGTAACCGATGATTCGTGGTACGCTGTTCGAAATACACCAAACGTTACCGGTTTTATTGGTACAGGAAATATTCCAACCCCAGTGAGTGAAGAAGAAATTAAGGATCTACAGAAACGAATGGGTGTTGAAGAGCCTAAGTTTCAAATTGATGTTTCTGTTGGCTCCCCTGTCCGAATTGTTGATGGACCATTTAAGAACCTTGAAGGTAAAATTATTGAAGTTGATGACGCTAAAGGAAAGATCAAGGTACTGATTTCTATGTTTGGTCGTGAAACTCCGGTTGAACTTGATTTCTTACAAATTAAAAAACTTTAATTTTTATTAACCGTTTCGCCGCTTCTACGAAACACAATTAACTATATGGCAAAAAAAGTACTAACAGTTATCAAACTCCAAATTAGAGGTGGGCAAGCAAACCCAGCTCCTCCAGTTGGTCCAGCTTTGGGTCAACATGGTCTTAATATTGCTGAGTTCTGTGCGAAATTTAACGATGCTACTCGAGATAAGATGGGCGACGTTGTTCCAGTTGAAATAACAGTTTACGCTGATCGTACCTATACCTTTATCACTAAGACACCTCCGGCTTCTGAATTGATTAAAAAGTACGCTAAGATTGAAAAAGGCTCAGGAAAACCATTAACGGATAAAGTAGGTAGTATCACCGAAGATCAATTAAAGGAAATTGCCGGTATTAAATTACCTGATCTTAATGCTAAAGACATAGAGGCCGCCGCCAAGATTATTGCCGGTACCGCTCGTCAAATGGGTGTTGAAATCAAGAAATAAATTTATTAATTAATTATTTTGTGGGAGTCCCCTATCTACTAAGCAACGGATTTATCCTCCGAAGCTTGAGCGAAGGAGGACGTCCGCACCACGAATTATATGTCAAAGAAAGAAACTACTAAGAAAGCTGCTTCGGTAGCAGAAGTAAAATCAAAAACTAAGGCAAAAAAAGTTTTTGAATATGATCGAACAAAATCCTACGTAATAAGTGAAGCGATTGAACTCGTTCAAAAATTTGCGCAAACTAAATTTGACTCTTCTTTAGAGGTTCATTTCCGTTTGGGGATTGATACAAAAAAAGGTGATCAACAATTACGGGCCGCTATTTCCCTACCTCATGGTACTGGAAAATCAGTAAAGGTTGCAGCCTTTGTTTCCGCCGCTAATGAAAAAGCTGCTAAAGATGCCGGTGCTGATTTAGTTGGTGGTGATGATTTAATCGCTGAGATTAAGAAAACTGAAAAGACTGATTTCCAGGTTGCTGTTGCTGAACCAGCCATGATGAAAAATTTAGCGCAAATTGCTAAGATTTTAGGAACCCGTGGTTTGATGCCATCACCAAAAAACGAAACGGTTACTCCTAACGTCGCTCAAGCTGTGGCTGATTTAAAAAAAGGTAAAATTAGTTTTAAAAACGATGATACCGGAAACATCCATGTTGGTATTGGTAAAGTTTCTTTTGCTAAGGAAAAATTAGCTGAAAATTTTGAAGCTATTTTATCGGCAATTAAAAAAGCTAAACCGGCGAGCTCAAAAGGTATCTATCTTCAGAGCGCTACTATTTGTTCAACCATGGGACCTGGCGTTAAAGTCCAAATTTAAAACCATTTAGAAGCTATAAAGAAAGAGCCTCCTTTAGGGGGTTCTTTTTTGGATAAAAGCAACTTTATTGACTATCGAACGGACTATCGATACACTACCTATATAAAAATATACTATGATTTTATCAGACATTGATATTAAGAAAAAAATTGAGGAAAGCCAGATTATTATAAGCCCTCTACCTGATTTAGAGATAGCGCTCGGAACTGTTTCGATAGATTTACGGTTGGGTAACGATTTTATGATTTATCGTCGTGATAGCCGACCGTATATCGACGTAAACAATCCAGAGACTTTTAAAAATCTCACAGAAAATGTTTTAAAAAAAGATAACGAAGCTTTCGTTATTCATCCAGGCGAATTTGTTTTAGGAGCAACTCTTGAAACAATCACCTTACCGGGTGATTTAGCGGGACGTTTAGAAGGTAAATCTTCTCTCGGAAGATTGGGTATTGTAATTCACTCCACTGCCGGAAAAGTAGATCCGGGATTTAATGGCCGTTTAGTTTTAGAGATTACTAATATTGGTACGCTACCTATTATGATGTATCCTAACATGCGTGTCTGTCAGTTGTTATTCGAACAACTAAGTTCTCCGACTAGTAAAAAATATACTGACCGTCCTGATGCTAAGTACAAAGTTCAGGCCGAAACAACCGGAAGTAAAATGTCCGCCGAAATAATTTAAAACAATTAAACACATGCCTTTATTTGAAATTGAGATAAAAAGCCTTTTAGGTACCAAAGATCAAGCAGATCTATTAATTGAAAAATTAAAAAACACTGATCCTGATTTACAAATATTAGGTAGTCATAGTCAACTTAATCATTATTTCACTGGTGGGGACTTAATGTTATTGTACGAAAACCTAAATTCACATATTAATGAAGAAAAAAAAGTAAATTTCCAAGAGTTGGTTTCTAAAGCTAAGGATTATTCTGTTCGTACCCGCTTGGCTGATGACAAAGTTATTTTTGTCATGAAACTATCGGTCGATGATACAACTTCTAGTAATGGCACAGCTCGTCTGGAGTTTGAAAGTACTGTTAACCTTAGTTTAGATGAACTAGATGCAATTCTTCTAAAATCAGGCTTTACCTATCAAGCTAAGTGGTCCCGCGATCGTCAAGAATTTACGTATAAGGGTCAAACCGTAACCATCGATAAAAACGCTGGTTATGGCTACCTTGCCGAATTTGAGGCTGTAATTGATGATGTTAGTAAAACCGAAGAAACAAAAAGTAACTTAAGATCCATAATGACAGAGCTAGGGGTTACTGAACTAAATCAAGATCGTTTAGCTCGTATGTTTGATTATTATAATCATAACTGGCAAGACTATTACGGTACTGATAAAGTTTTTACTATTGAATAATATGCGTCATCCTGAATATCAATATTTAGATTTACTCAAAGAAATTTTAGAAACTGGTTTTCGTAAAGTGGACCGTGGAACGGGTGACGCGTCATACAGTGTTTTTGGAAAGCAAATAAGATTTGATTTAAGTCAAGGTTTTCCTCTTTTGACAACAAAAAAAGTTTATTGGAAAGGGGTTTTAGAGGAACTTTATTGGTTTGCTTCGGGCAATAATAATGTTTCCTATTTAACCCGTAAAGGGGTTCATATTTGGGATGATTATCCATATAAAATTTATCAGAATAAAGTAAAAAATAAACAAGTTCCTGATATTTCAAAGGAAGAATTTATTGAACAACTGACTATTAATGATACATTTGCCGCAGAACATGGAATTTTGCCTAAAATTTATGGCGAACTATGGAGACAGTGGCCTACTAAAACCCCAGGTCGTACTATCGATCAATTAGCGTGGGCTCTTCAAGAAGCAGTGGATGACCCAGGGGCTCATAATTTAATCGTTAATTCGTGGAACCCTGAATATTTATATACAATGGCTCAACCTGAGGAAGCCTCACGATTTCCGATTTGTCACAATATGTATCAGTTTAATATTATAAACGGAAAGTTGTCCCTGCAGTTATATCAGCGTAGTGCTGATATGTTTCTTGGTGTTCCCTTTAATATTGCTTCATACGCTTTGCTTACTATTATTCTAGCGAGAGTTACGGGAAATGAGCCTGGTGAATTTATTCATACTTTTGGTGATGTTCATATTTATGAAAATCATCTAGATCAAGTTAAAGAACAACTCACACGTGAACCAAAGCCTTTTCCAGAAATTACCCTTGCACCAGAATTGCGAACGCTCAGTGATTTTAAACCTGAACTAATTACACTAAACAATTATGACGCTCATCCAGTTTTAAAAGCAACATTAAGTGTTTCTGGTGGTTTATTTGAAAAAAATGTCTAAACTAAAAATTTCTCTCATTGCCGCTATTGCCGACAACGGTGTTATTGGTAATCAAAATTCCCTACCCTGGTATTTACCTGAGGATTTGAAAAGATTCAAAAAATTAACAGAAGGTAAAACAGTCGTTATGGGTAGAAAAACCTTTGACTCCATTATGACCCGACTTGGTAAGCCCCTACCTAACCGGGTTAATGTTGTTTTAACCAGACAACCTGACACACAGTTACCTGAAGGGGTACAAATAATACATAACTCAGAAGAAATTAAAAATATTAAGGCTGATGAAATTATAATTATTGGTGGCGGACAAGTCTATCAAGAATTTTTAGATCAAGCTGACAAACTACACATCACTCATGTTCATCAAAAACCCGAGGGAGAAATTATGTTCCCGGAAGTTGATTGGAGTAAGTGGAAGAAAGTTTTTGAAGAAGTTCATGATGGATATACCTTTTGTGATTATGAAAGAATCAAATAAAATTATTATCGGAATCGTTGGTGAAATGGGATCTGGAAAATCGACCGTCTCAAAAATTATTCAAGATGAATATGGTGCTAGTAAGTATAAATTCTCTGATATTTTAAGGGAAATATTAGAATTACTTCACTTACCTCTTTCTCGTCTTAATTTAATTGATCTTTTTTGATATTAGCTGAGCGATTTGGTGAAGATGTCTTAGCTCGGCCAATCTTAAAGGCCATTGAAAAAGATAGTCACGATTTTATTGTGATTGAAGGAATTAGGCGACCGGCGGATATTTCCTTACTAAAACCCCTACCTAATTTTCACTTACTCGGTATTATGAGTGATGAGCAAAGTCGGTTTCAACGAATTATTCACCGCACTGAAAATAGTGATGATACCACAAAAACTTTTAGTGAATTTCAAAAAGATCAAGAAAGAAAAACTGAAACATTGATAACCTCAATGATTAATAACGCCTCTCACCAAATCATTAATAATGGAACGATTGAGGAATTACGAATTAAAGTCAAAAATTTAATAGAAAAGGAAATTAAAACTCAAAGCAATGAAAAAATTGGATAAAGGTTTCTTTGCTGTCATTGACGGCACTGATGGTTCAGGTAAACAAACGCAAACCAAGTTATTAAAAGAACGCTTAGAAAAAGAGGGTTTTTTAGTTTTATCTATTAGCTTTCCTTGGTATGGGTCACCTTCTGCAAAAATGGTTGAAAAATATTTAGCTGGTGAATTAGGGGATCAAGTTAATAAAATTGATGGTTATATGGTTTCTACTTTTTATGCTGATGATCGCTTAGCTCATTCACCAATAATTGTTGAGGCATTAAATAAAGGCTGGGTGGTTATTTCTGATCGGTATGTGACGGCTAATATGGGACATCAAGGTAGTAAATTCAGTAACAAAGTGGACCGTAATACATATTTAAACTGGGTGTATGATTTAGAGTATGTAAAAAATAATATACCAAAACCTGATATAAACTTTATTCTCCATGTACCAACTGAAATTAGTCAAAGATTACTTGAAAAACGCGGTGAGAAAAAAGATATTCATGAAAATGATCCCGATCATTTACGTCGAGCAGAGGAAACTTATCTTGAATTACCAAAATTATTTAAAGGTTTTTCTTTAATTGAATGTGTAGAAAATAACGCGCTTCTCTCGGCTGAAGCTATTCATGAAATTCTTTGGAAAGAACTGTTTCCATTATTAAAAACTAACGAAATTTAGTTTTTTATTTTTGGAAAAATATGATAGAATAAGGATAATTATCAAGCATAATACCACCTTCCGAATGAATTACGACGTAATTATTGGCCTAGAAATCCACACCGCTTTGAACACCAAGTCAAAGATGTTTTGTTCGTGCGACAATACTCTCTCTACCGAAGCAAATACGACTGTCTGTCCAATTTGCCTCGGACACCCCGGGACATTGCCGGTGGCAAATAAAAAGGCAATTGAAGCAACGATTTTACTTGGTTTAGCTCTTAATTGCCAGATTAATACTCATTCTAAATTTGACCGTAAAAACTACTTTTACCCTGATTTACCTAAGGGTTACCAAATATCTCAATATGATCAGCCATTGGCCTCTCAGGGGCATTTAGAGGCTAATAATCATAAGATAGCTATCACTCGGATTCATTTAGAAGAGGATACCGGAAAACTTACTCATCCAATCGGAACTGATTATTCTTTAGTCGATTTTAATCGAGCTAGCACTCCCCTAGTCGAGATGGTTACAGAGCCCGTAATTCCTGATGCAGAAACCGCCAAAGCTTTCGGTCAGCGTTTTCAGCAACTCTTACGTTATCTCGAGATTTCTGGAGCAGACATGGAAAAAGGTGAAATGCGCTGCGAGGCAAACGTCAGTGTTCAAAAAAAGGGTGGTTGGAAATATAGTAAGGGTGAAATTATTCCGGTGGGAAAAAATAAATTAAGTGCCAAAGTGGAAGTAAAAAATATTAACTCATTTCGTTCACTTGAAAAAGCCATCGAATTTGAAGTTAAACGTCAATCAGCCTTACTTGATACAGGTCAAATTATTTTTCAGGAAACACGAGGTTGGAATGATGTGAAGAATGAAACTGTCAGCCAGCGAGTGAAAGAAACTTCGGCTGATTACCGATATTTCCCCGAACCCGATCTACCGCCGATCATTATTGATAAAAAATGGCTAAAAAGTATTAAAAGTCGCTTAGTTGAGTTACCAAGTAAAAAAGAGAAACGTTTTCAGAGCGAATACGGGTTGTCTGTATATGATGCCGAAACTTTAGCAGCTGATAAGAAATTAGCCGGCTATTTTGAAGAAGTAATTTCTGAACTTCGAGCTGATATTGAGGTTTTAAAAGATACGTGGGAACGACATGATAAAACGTTACCAAAACTAACTTCTAACTGGCTTACTAATGAATTCTTTAAACATTTCAATGAGAAAAAACTAACATTTGAAGATTTGAAAATTACCCCAGAAAAATTTGCTGAATTTATTTTATTAATAGACGGGGAAAAGCTAAATTCTTCATCGGCGCAACAAGTTCTATCGGAGATGTTTAAGACAGGCGGCCAGCCGGAAGCAATTATGCGTAATCTCGGAATAGAGCAAGTAGATGATGAAGTCACTCTTAAAAAGGCAATTCAAGAAGTAATGGAAGAAAAATCTTTTCAAGTTGAGGAATACCGAGCTGGTAAATATACTCTATTACAATTTTTTATTGGCCAGGTTATGGCTAAAACTAAAGGACGAGCTAATCCTGAGAAAGTAAAAAAATTATTAGAAACGTTTTTAAAATAATATTTATGAATATTGCAATTTTTGATCTAAAACCTGAAGAAAAAAAATTAATTAGCCAAAGACTTAAAGGTCATACCGTAACTTACTTCACTCAATCACTACAAGAAATACCAATAAAAAAGTTTCAAAATGCGGAAATTATTTCATTATTTATTTCATCGTCTGTTGATGGCAAAACATTATCTAGCCTACCTCGTTTAAAGCTTATTGCCACTCGTTCTACCGGCTTTGATCATATTGATTTAAAAGAAGCGAGTGCTCGAAAATTAATTGTTACGAATGTGCCATCATATGGTGAAAACACCGTGGCGGAGCATACTTTTGCTTTAATATTAACTTTATCTCGTAATATTCATCAATCCTACTTACGAACTCAAAAGAAGAATTTTTCAATCGAAGGATTAAAAGGTTTTGATTTGTGCGGTAAAACATTAGGTGTAATTGGAACCGGAAAAATTGGTAGTCATGTTATTCGAATCGCCAATGGTTTTCAAATGAATGTTTTGGCTTATGATACTTTTAAAAACAAAAAATTAGCTAAGGAATTTAATTTTTCGTATGTAGATTTAAAAACATTACTTCAAAAGTCGGATATTATTACGCTCCACCTTCCCTTACTCAAAGAAACGGAACATATAATTAATACTAAAAATATTAAATATATAAAAAGGGGTGCGTTACTTATCAATACTGCTCGAGGTGGACTGATTGAAACATCAGCCCTTATACAGGCACTTGATAAGAAGATAATTTCTGAAGTGGGACTTGATGTGTTAGAAGAAGAAAATGTTATCTTAGAAGAGCACCATTTATCTCTTCATGGAGCACATCATCGTCATGAGTTAGGTATGTTGATAAAAAACCATAAACTTTTGCAAAAGCCAAATATTATCTTTACGCCTCATATTGCCTTCTACAGTCAGGAAGCGGTTGATAGAATTACTAATACTACTATCGATAATATACTGGCTTTTATTAAAGGCAAGAAACAAAATCGTGTTGTTCTTAAATAACTAATTTTTTTTAAGAAAATCGCTAACTAGTTTAGTGATTTTTTTAATACTTTTTGGTTTAATCCACATAATCTCTCTCCCCTGTTTTTCCCAACGTCGAAACCACGTCATTTGCCGCTTAGCAAACTGACCACTGGCGATATAAATTCTTTCTTTCATTTCTTTTTGACTAATCTCTTTCTTTAAAAACAAAGTGATATATTTATATTCAAGACCAAAAGAAATTAATCTTTCCCAAGAAAGTCCTTTAAGGTGTAGAGCTTGCACTTCCTCAATCATTCCTTCTTTTAACCTAGATTCAAGGCGTTGTTTAATATTTTTGCGCACTGTTACAAGCGAAGTATTTAAAGCAATTACCAAACTTTTGTAGTGGGGTTTTGAGATTTCATGAAGATCGGTATGAATAGTAGCACTTTGTTCCATAATTTCTAAGTATCTTTCTAGACGCCTTTTATTTTTTTGATCGCTTTCGTTTAAACGATTTAAAAATTTGGGGTCTAAATTAGAAATTATATTTTGTAGTTCCTGTAGGGAAAGATTTTGAGTTTTTTTGGGTGATGACTTTTGATTAATAAGTTGATAACCGTCGACAACTGCTTGTACATATAAACCACTTCCACCAACTAAAATAGGGAGTTTTTTCTTTTTTAGAATTGATTCTATCGCCTGATAGGCTTTGGTTTGATAACTTTTTAGATCAAATTGCTGAACTGGATCAGCGATATCTATCATATGATATTTAATTTGATTCTCACCTTTTCCATAGTCTACTAAGTCTTTACCGGTGCCAATATCCATTCCTTTATATACCTGACGTGAATCCGCACTGACTATTTCGCCATTAAAAAGTCGAGCTAAATTTACCGCGAGTTTAGTTTTACCAGAAGCGGTCGGACCGATAATGACGAGAAGTTTTGGTAATTTTTTCATGGGGTAATTGTAATTGTTTTTTAGAAATTAAAAAAGCCCCCGTAACGGAGGTTTTTTATAAGATTATTAGTTAACATCAAACTCTTCTAATAATTGTTTCTGTTTTCGGCTTAAATGAGCTGGCGTATCAACAATTACCTCAACTTGGTGATCACCCCTCCCTTTACCTCTAAGGCTTGGAATACCTCGATCTTTAAGCATAAAAATCTTACCCGATTGAGTACCTGACGGAATTTTTAGACTAACCTCACCATCAACAGTTGTGATATCAATGCTGGTTCCAAGGGCCGCTTGTGGAAACGTGATATGGGCTTGAGAAAATACGGTTGTTCCCATCCGTTTAAAACGTTTATCGGGAATAACTATTACGTGAACGTATAAATCACCGGGTGATGCGCCTTTTTCACCAGCCTCGCCTTGTCCCGTTAAACGAATTGATTCCCCGTTATCTATACCCGCGGGAATTTTTATTTTTAATTCGGTATTATCTTTTATTACACCACTGCCACTGCATGTATGACAGGGTTTGGTAATCTTTTTTCCATCACCCTGACAGGTTGGGCAGGTTGTTTGAACCTGCATTTGACCAAAAATTGTTCTCTGAATTTGGGCCACTGAGCCACGGCCATTACAGGTTGGGCAGGTTTCTATTTTTGAGCCAGGTTCGGCCCCGTTTCCCTGACATTGATTACAAGTAATTGTTTTTGCTAAACGGACTAGCTTCTCGGCACCAAAAACTGCGTCTTTAAATTCTATTTCCATTCTGACTTCTATGTCACTTCCTCGACTTTGACGCTGGCTTTTTTGACGATTGCCGCCAAAACCAAACATATCACCAAAGCCACCGAATAAATCACCAAGATCGTCCATGTTTATATTAAAACCCTGGCCGTCTCCAAAACCGCCCCAATGGGTTTGTTGTCCTCCGCCCGCTTGACCGGATTCAAATGACGATCCAAATTGATCGTACCGAGCTCGGCGGTCTTTATTACTCAATACTTGGTAGGCTTCATTTAATTCCTTAAATTTCGCCTCATCACCGCCTGATTTATCAGGATGATGTTTATGAGCTTCTTTGCGAAAAGCTTTCTTTATTTCTTCTTCGGTGGCAGTTTTTGGGACGCCGAGAATAGAGTAGTAATCTTTAGACATGTTTAACCTTTAAAACCAATTTCTTTTTCATTAGCTTCAGCTTGTTTTACTGGACCAAATTTTTCTTCGTATTTTTTCAGGTTATCGCTCATGGCCGCAATAATTCGTTTAAAGTGGCCGGGAGTAGTCATAATTTTAGAAACAATTTTTCCAGAATTACCAGCTACATTTCCAAAAATTAACTGAAATTCTTCTTCGTTATGATTAATCCAAGCGATGTTAGCATATTCACCGCCTTGAATCGGATCATTGATTTGAATCTCTTGGCCCTTTGGAGTTTCGGTCATAGTATTAATTAATAATTAGCAAGAAATTTATTTCTTATCTTGAAACTCACCTTCGACTGGTGCTTCCTTTGTTTCGGTCTCAGAACTAGCTGCTCCGTCGGTTGGTGGAGTTTCAGTAGCGCTTTCAGCCGGTGGCGGAGTTTGAGCGGCTTGGTACATTGCGGCGCCGATACGCTGTGCCACTGTATTAAGTTCTTCCATGGCTTTCTTCATATCGTCATACTTATCACTATCCTTAATATCAGTTAAGGCTTTAAGCTTTGTTTCTAATTCTGTTTTATCTTCTGCCTTCATTTTATCACCTGATTCTTTAAGTAACTTATCAGTTTGGAAAACAACAGCATCAACTTGATTTTTCATATCAGCCTGTTCTTTCTTTTTCTTATCATCTTCGGCATGAAGTTCGGCATCTTTTTTCATTTTTTCAATTTCATCTTTAGAAAGTCCGGAAGAAGCGGTGATAGTTATGTGTTGGGCTTTATTAGTCGCCTTATCGGTGGCCTTTACGTTTAATATTCCGTTAGCATCTATATCGAAAGAAACTTCAACTTGCGGAATACCACGCGGAGCTGGTGGAATACCGTCAAGAATAAATCGTCCTAAACTCTTATTATCAGCAACCATTGGTCGGTCGCCTTGTACCACGTGAATTTCAACACTCGTTTGATTATCCGCCGCAGTGGAAAAAATTTGAGACTTAGAGGTAGGAATAGTAGTGTTTCGTTCGATTAATGCCGTTGCTACACCGCCCATTGTTTCAATACCGAGTGATAACGGTGTAACGTCAAGTAATAATACATCACGAATATCACCTTGCATTACCCCTGCTTGAACCGCCGCTCCTAAGGCGACTACTTCATCTGGATTAACACTCAAGTTTGGTTCTTTCCCAAAAAACTCTTTTACCTTAGCTTGCACTAATGGCATACGAGTCATTCCTCCGACCATAATAATTTCTTGAATATCGGCGGTTGTCATTTTGGCATCACTCAACGCTTTCTTAATCGGTTCAATTGTTTTTTCCACTAAATCACTGACTAATGATTCTAATTGAGCCCGAGTTATTTTCATCACTAAGTGTTTCGGACCGCTGGCGTCAGTTGTAATAAAAGGCTGATTGATTTCAGTTTCTGGAGTGGTTGATAATTCGATTTTGGCTTTTTCGGCGGCTTCTTTAATACGTTGTAAGGCTAAGGTATCATTTGATAAATCGATCGCTTGATCTTTTTTAAATTCGTCAATAATCCATTTAATAATTCGTTGATCAAAGTCTTCGCCACCTAAGTGAGTATCACCGTTAGTCGCTTTTACTTCAACGGTATCTTCAGAAATTTCCAGAACAGAAACATCAAACGTTCCACCACCTAAATCATACACGGCAATTTTCTGACCTTTCTTTTTATCAAAACCATAAGCCAGAGCGGCGGCAGTTGGTTCATTAATTATCCGTTTAACGTCTAAGCCGGCAATTTTTCCGGCATCTTTTGTAGCTTGACGTTGTGAATCATCAAAATAAGCTGGGACGGTAATTATTGCTTCAGTAATTTTTTCGCCTAACTTGGCTTCAGCATCAGCTTTTAGTTTAGAAAGAATCATTGCTGAAATTTCTTGAGGGCTATATTCTTTATCTTGTAATTTAACTTTAACGCCTTCACCAGACTGAACAATTTTATAGGGCATGGTCTTCAAATCTCGTTGCACTTCTTCATCTTGAAAACGACGACCAATCAAACGTTTAACTGCAAAAACCGTGTTTTCTGGATTAGTTACCGCTTGTCGCTTTGCCGTTAAACCAACCAAGCGTTCGCCATTTTTTGAAATAGCGACAACTGACGGAGTGGTCCGGTTACCTTCAATATTTTCAATAATTTTTGGTTGACCACCTTCCATGATTGCCATGGCGCTATTAGTGGTACCTAAGTCAATTCCTAATATTTTAGACATAATAGTATAGTTTAATTTTTAGTTTCAATCTTAATTTTATTCGGTTTAGCTTCAGGAGCCTTTGGAATAATTATTTTCAATACACCAGCTTCGGAAATTGCCTTGGCCTGATTACCTTGAACATGAGTCGGTAGAGGGATGCTTCGATAAAAACTACCACGACGAATTTCCTTTCGATAATAATTCTTTTCTTCAACCTCATTCTGCTTTTCACTCTCACCTTTAATTGAAAGGACGTCGTTTTCGATTGAGATATCGACTTTTTCAGGGTCAATACCAGCCATTTGCGTTTCAACAATTACCGAGTCTTTATCTTCATACATATCAATTGCTGGCATAAAGTTATCCAGACTGCGGTTTGATGGAATAATTCCGCTAAAGGCTTTATCCATATCATCAAATGATTCAAATAAGGGGGTCCATTTTATTAGAGACATATAATTAGTAGTTAAATTGTTTAAAGTTAAAAGGTTATAAAGAAATAAAGTTAAAGTTTAAAGTTATAAAGTAAAAGGATATAATGTTAAGTTTTACAGGAATACACTGCCACGCGAGCCGGGATTATTACTTTATCATTCAAGTAGTAACCACTCTTTAATTCTTCGGCCACCTTTCCTTCATCTTTTTTGGCATTAGTTTCTCTCGTTTCAACTGCTTCCATTGAGATTGGGTTAAATGTCTCGCCCTCCGCTGTTACTTCCTTGACTCCGGCTTCTTCTAAAACCTTCTTAAACTGTTGAATTACATGTGTTAAACCTACGAGCCAGGGTTCTTTATTATCTGGGTTAGCATGTTTAATAGAAAGTTTTAAATTATCATAGACTGGTAATAAATCGAGAATTAATGCTTCATTAGCATATAAGATCGAGTCTTTTCGTTCTTTACTGGTTTGACGAAGTAAATTTTGATAATCAGCCAAGGCTAATTTATATTTATGGTCCAATTCTTCACAGGTTTTTTTTAGATTATCTAGCTCATCTTGAAGAGGATCAATCGAAATGTTATCTTCGGAAATATTTTCTTCATCATTAGTTTGAGGAGATTCTGGTAATGGCATATGTTATGTAACAGTTAATTTTTTTATAATATGCTCTATACGAGCTAAGTTTTTTTCATAATCCATACGTAAGGGACCAATTAAAGCTATCAAACCAATACTATCCTTTGTTTGGTAGCGGCTTATAATTGTTCCTGAAAAAATACCAAATGGACTCTGGTTGCCTAATAAAATTCGTGGACTAAACTCCGTTATTTCAAAAACATCGCTCACTATTTCGTCTATGCGATCAATGACCGAAGAAATATCGTAGACTAAGTTTGGATGATTAAATTCTGGCTGATGTAAAAGATTGGAAACGCCGGTGTAGTACACATAATTTTTATGGAAAGCCCAGACAACCGCTAAGTTAGAAAGTTGAGCCAGTTTTTTGGCTGTCTGTTTAGCTACTACTTCATCAATTAAATTGCCTTCCAGTAATATTTCTTCTCGTTTAGTAAGACTTTTTGCCTCGAGTGAACGTATATATAGGTTATAAGCCTGTTCAGTCGGAATTCGTCCGGCGGAAGTATAGGGCTGGGTAATCCAGCCAGCGGCTTCTAATTCAGCCATTTCATTACGAACTGTGGCTGGACTAAACTCTAATTTATACTTTTCCACAAGCGTATTTGAGGCTACGGGTTGACCTGTCTCAATATGCTCCTGAATAATTATATTTAATATTAGCCTTTTTCTTTCGTCCATATAAGTATATCTAAATTTTATCAAAATTAGCAATCAACTGTCAAGAGTGCTAAAATTCCGAAATATAAAAAATACCCCAGGCACAGAAATATGCGAGGGGTAAATATTTTTTGTTAGGTGTTATAAGTGTTAATAGTATTCAACGATGTTTTCGTGCCAAATTTTCCCAGTTTTTTTATACTCTTTTGTCACGGGATTAAATGTAAACATCATTGTCTCAATATGATCAAGATCATATTCTCCGGTTGTCAGTTGGCAGATAATACTCCCGTCGGCTAGTATTTTTACTTCATTCAAATAATCAAAATTTTCTTTGTTTGATTTTTGTTTTGGAAGTAGAAATATATCAAGCTTGGGTGATAATTGATCTCGTGAGATTAAATAAATCTCATCAGGAGTCGAATTGTAGGCATTTAGTTTATATAAACAGAATATATTTTCTGTTACATACCCTCCGAATAGTCTAATTTCATATTCATTGGTATATGATTCAGTCCAAGGTAGTTTTAGAATTTGCTGATTAAGAAATAAAATAAAAGTTGCACTTTTGGGGCCAATTCTCCGCAAAGAATCACGAATTACTATATTCATGGTACTAAAACCGGCCGGTAAAAGATTAGGTTTTGGTACATTTGTAACAAATTGTTTTGCTGATTTATACTTTGATTCAAAATCATTGAATTGAGAATTAAGTGAATCAAAAGTTTGAGCCTCTGAAATTTTTATTCCAAAAAACAAAAGCTGTCAGAAAATTTCCTGACAGCTTTTTTTAACAAAATAATCTAAAAAAACCTTTCTTTGATATTATTCCAAAAAACAGATAGCCCACCAATAATGTAAACGCTAGTTTTCTTTTCAATTTTCCTCCTTTAAATTAAATTTTTAAACAACTTTAGTATTACAGCAGAAAATCTCTAGAAAATCAAGGCTGAGATTTTCTATATTCACCAAAATACCATTTCAAAAATTCTCTAGCAATTGGTGTTGCGGCTATACTTCCCTCTTTACCCTCTTCAACCATTACTGTAATTACTAATTCAGGATTTTCATAGGGCGCAAAACCAGTAAACCAAGCGTGGGGATCTTTCTTCGATGACCATTGGGCAGTCCCGGTTTTTCCGGCGGCTGACACTGGTAATTCTGATAAACTCCGAGCACTACCCGATAACACCGTTTCTCTCATACCTTCTCTAATAATTCGGGTCACATCATCAGAAAAAATATTTCTTGCTAATACTTCACTTGGAATATGTCTTAATATGGTACCACTTGGGGATTTAACATCACTAACCATGTGAGGACGATATAAGGTACTTCCGTTAGCGAAATAAGCAGTATAGGCAGCCACTTGAAGAGGGGTAGTTATTAAATCTCCTTGGCCAATAGCCACGTGATAGGTATCGCCAATATACCATTTTTCTTTTTTTGTTTCTTCTTTCCAGTCTTTAGTTGGTACAAAGCCACTAGCTTCATTAGGCAAGTCTATCCCAAGTTTTACTCCTAAATGAAAACTTTTTAAATATTGAACCATTCGATCGATTCCTAATCCAACAAAGTCTCCGTATCCTCCTCCTATGTAATAGAAAAAAGTATTTACTGATTCAGCAATCGCTTTTCGTACACTAGTCATTCCGTGTCCGCCTGTTTTCCAATCAGGAAACGACCATTGTCCTACTCTTAAACCACCAGTACTTAAAAATGCAGTGTTAGAGGAAATAACTTTTTCTTGTAAAGCGGCACCAGCAATAATTGGTTTAATTGTTGATCCAGAAGGATATTCACCACTAACAACCCGGTTAAATAAGGGCTGATCCGGCGATTCAGTTAGAAGTTTATATTCTTCCGTGGTAATACCCCGAGCAAAACTATTGCCATCGAAAGCTGGAAGGCTAACTAAAGCCATAATTTCTCCAGTATTAGGATTCATGACAATAGCCGCACCTTTTTGTCGATTTAGCTTTTTTAAATTCTCAGTCATTATTTCTTCTAATTTTTTTTGAGCCAAAGCATCAAGAGCTAAAATTAAATCATTACCAGGAATTGGAGCAGTTTCACTGACGATACTTTTTTCTTTACCGAGAGCCGTTACTTCGATCTGCTTAACTCCGGCTGTTCCCCGCAAGTCTTCCTCCCATGATTTCTCTAAACCAGTTTTTCCTATGTAATCAATTGGACTATATATAGTTTTTTTATCTTTTAATTCTGCTTCATTTATTTTTCCTGTATAACCCAGAATATGGGAAAATGATGGTGATGGAATTTGATATTCACGACGACTGGTGTTTGATAAAACTATCCCCGGTAAGGAAAAGGCTTCCAAATATATTTTTAGAGCGGTTTCATAAGCAATATTATCAGCTAAAAATAAAGGCTGATAATATTCTAAGTTTGCTGGGGAAATTGCAGAAATAGTAGTATTAATCTCTTCAGCGGAAAATTTACCGGTCATGAAAGCCAATTTTTGTAATAGATTTAAACGTTCCACTGGATCTCGTGGTAAGTCAGCAGGTGTACAATAAAGAAGAAAATTAGCAACATTTTGAACTAAAACTTTTCCTTTACGGTCATATAGGATACCTCGACTTGCGTCAAGACGTTCTAAACGTAATCTATTTCCATTGGCCATATCGCGGTAATATGCTCCTTGGGCAATTTGTAACCAAAGTAAACGAACTAATAAAACCGTCAAAAGAATCGCCACAAACCATTTTAAAAAAACTATGAAAGAAGAATCAAATCGATTAGTAATAGTTTCCTCACCGCGGCCCGTTGGGGTAAAGGTTTCTTCCACCCAATCTCTATGATATTTGCCAGAAAAATTACCATATTTATCAAGCCCCGATTGCATAGAAAAAGGATTTTGATCTCGTTGGCGTTTTTTTGGGGTCATCATATCTTAAAATCTTGTTGACGTAGAAATACCGGTCGTAAACGGCGAGAAACTAAATTAAGTATATAAAATAATATTAAAGCAATAGCTATCCCGTAAGACACAGTAACTATTTCAAATTTTAAAAAGAGAAGCCAAGAATTATTATTATTTTCCAAATATGATTTAAAAAATATAACTAAATCATAACTAAACGTAGCAGCGGCCCCTACCACGCTAACTGAATATAATGATCGATTAGTCATTACGCGTTCAAATAAAATAAATATAACAATTAAAGATAAAAAGAGGCCAAGAAAATGAAAACCATATACACCAAAATTAAATAGCTCCAAAATAAATCCACCGACGATTACCCACCAGGCCGCCCAACGGATATTTCCTAACAGAAAAATAAATAAAATAAGAATCGGTAAAAGAGAGAGCCGAGAGATACCATATGGCATCTGGCTTATGAAGGCGATGTCAAATAGTGTTACTAAGCAAATTAAAAAAATATTAGCAATAATTTTTAAATACATATCAGCTATTTAATGATAGCGACCATATGAATATCATTAAAATTACCAAGTGGTTCAATAAGAGCATGTTGCCAAAGCTCATTCCCTTCTTTTATTATCCGACTAATTTTTCCGAGCACAAGTCCGTTAGGCATTCCAGCTTCGAGACCTGAGGTAACAATAATTTGACCCTCAGATAGGCTTAGATTATGGGCAATAAAATCAACCTTAACCGTTAAAGCTAAATCGCTTTGTAGAACACCGATGGTACCCTTTTGACCTTGAAGACCAACCGCTAAACGACAGCTATCTTTAAAGATTAAACACCCTTCAGAAATATTATCTTGAACCGAAGTTATCTTTCCTAGAAGTACTCCTTCGGTATCGACAATTGGCATTCCAACTGCCAGTCCATCTTTACTACCACGATCCAAAATAATAGTTTGCTGTTTAGTACTTTCACTTGATTTATCTCTAGCAATAACGGAAGCCAAGGCAAAGTTTCGGGGCGTAGTGTTTGAAAATTTTAGATACTCACGCAAGTCATTATTTTCTTGCTCGGTTACTGATAAGCGAGCATTATCTACCAATAAACGACGATTTTCTGTTTGAAGATTTTCTAACTTTAGAGATAATTCCGAAAGTGTTTTATTATCACTTTCATCTCTTTGAAAAAAAGTTCCCGCCCGTGAGGCTAATTGAGCTATCGGTGAAAGAAAGCCGGCTAAAGCTTCATTAATCGGTTTAACAACACCAAGATAGCGACCTACTATCAATATAATAATAATAGCAGCGATTGCTCCAAAAGTTAGAAGTGAATTTTTTTGACTCATATTTAAAGTTCTCGAGTGCTAGGAACAACTACTTTATCTAGAAGAGCTGCGTCGGCTAATAATATGCCCGTTCCGCGGGCTACGCAGGTTAAAGGATCATCTGCTGCTCGAACCGAAATTTTAGTCGCTTGGGCAATTTCATGGTCTAATCCGCGTAATAAGGCGCCACCGCCAGTTAAAATAATACCGTATTCATAAATATCAGCGACCAACTCTGGTGGGGTTGTTTCTAATATTAATTTTATATTATCAATAATTTGATGAATTGTTCGGCTCATAGCTTCACGAACCTGACTATCAGTAATACGCATTTCTCGAGGCAGACCATTCATCAAATCGCGACCTCGAACCATCATTTCCAAAGGATCTTTTAAAACGGTGGCGGAGCCAATACGAATTTTTATCTCTTCAGCTAATTGTTCACCAATTAATAAGTTAAATTCTTCACGGATATATTGAATAATTTCATAATTTAAAAAATTTCCGGCCAAACGAATATTTTTCCAACTAACCGCTCCGCCTAAAGAGATAACCGCAATTTCTGTTGTTCCGCCACCAATATCAACCACCATCGTAGCGCTGGCTTCGGTTACTGGTAATCGTGCACCGATCGCTGCCGCCATCGGCTCTTCAACTAAATATACCTGACGAGCACCAGCTGAACGAGCGGCATCTTCGACGGCTTTTTTTTCTACCTCGGTAATATCTAAAGGAATTCCAATTACTACTCGTGGTCGAGGAGCTAAACTAAATTGTTCATTATGAGCCTTATCTATAAAATACTTAAGCATTTTTTCAGTCACTTCAAAATCGGATATAACACCATCCACTAATGGTTTAATAACTTGAATATGAGCCGGAGTCTTTCCGATCATTTTTTTTGCTTCTTCGCCAACAGCTAAAATTTCTTCGGTTCGGATATTAACCGCCACAATCGAAGGTTCATTAATTAAAATACCCTTATCTGGGGTATAGACAAGGGTATTAGCTGTTCCAAGATCAATCCCCAGGTCTTTGCTAAATTTTCCAAAAAATCTGTTAAACATTATTAAATTTACAATTTATTAAATATATATAACCAAGGGAATAATTAAGACAGTTTAGTTAATAATTCAGAAAAACCAATAATTTCTCCATTTTCCTTGCTTCGAGCTTTTAATTCGCAACCTCCGGCGGTTAAAGATTTTTCACTGACTACTACTCGCCATGAACAACCAATCAAATCGGCGTCATTAAGTTTTTCACCATTACTTACCCCTCTTCGATCATCAAATAGAACTTCAATATTACTTTTAAGTAAGCTTTGATATAATTCTTCCGTCTTTGAGGTAACTTCATTGTTATCGCCCAGACTAAGTAGATGAATTTTAAAAGGGGCAATAGCTTCCGGCCATACTATTCCTTTCTCATCGGTCATTGTTTCAACAATAGTTCCCATTACGCGTGCCGGACCAATTCCATATGAACCCATAATAACCTTTTGTTTATCCCCTACTTCATTTAAGTAGGTAAGATCTAAAGCGTCAGAAAATCGGGTACTTAAGTTAAATATATTTCCAACTTCTACCGACTTTTTTTCAACTAATTCATTTTGATTTAAACGTAATTCTTTTAAAACTTCAGGCGAGTAGACCTCCTGGTTAATAGCTATCTTTTTTTCTTCACAAACATAAATAGTATCTTCGCCTGTTTCACATACAGTTTGAAATTCATGAGAGTAGTTAGAAAAAACTCCACCTGAGGCAAAGGTTAAAAACGTAATATCACCTAAACCGAGGCGATCGAAAATTTTAACATACGCTTCTTTGGCTTTTTCATACAGGGCGACATGTTCCTCGTTAGTTCGAGAGAAAGAATACATGTCTTTCATTACAAATTCTCGAGTACGCATAATTCCACTTTTGGCCCTGGTTTCATTTCTGAATTTAGTTTGAAATTGATATATAAACTTTGGTAAGTCACGATAAGACTGAACAAAGCTTTTCATTAATTTTGTCATGGCGGCTTCATGCGTAAAAGCTAAGCCTAATTCAGTTTCGTTTTTAAGTTTAGTTTTAAACCAGATATCCACTGCCTTATCATCCCATTGGTTAGTAGGTTCCCATGTTTCTTTAGCTTGTAAGCTGGGCAAGACTATTTCCTGAGCCCCAAGTTCATTCATTTCTTCTCTGATAACCTGTATTATTTTATTTATTATTCGTAAACCTAAAGGAAGAAAGCCGTAAACACCAGCCATTTCTTTATAAATATAACCACCTCGGAGAAGTAGTTGAGCATTCTTAGATTGCTCATCTTTTGGAGTTTCTTTAGAGGTTTTAGTAAATAATAGGGATTGTCGCATATCTGTTGTGTAAAAAGTATACCTGAAAAGGCAGCCACTGTCAAAATCAAAAAACAGGCTGATTTATACAAAAAAGCCTGTTTTTATAGGGTAGAAAAAGAATTTAAAGGTTCTTTCGTCTAAGATTTTCGAAAACTACTAATAATGGTGAAGCTAAGAAAATTGAGCTATACGTACCGAAAAATATACCAATGAGTAAGGCCAGGGCAAAATTATGAATTGAGGCACCGCCCATAACAGTAATTGCTAATAATACTAATAGAACAGTCAAGGAAGTGTTAATTGAGCGTGTTAAGGTTTGATTTAAACTGGTATTGACAGTGCCAGCAAAATTATCATTTGAACGTGGAAGATTTTCACGGATACGATCAAAAACCACGATTGTATCGTGAACACTGAATCCAAGAACTGTTAAAACAGCGGCGACAAAACTTGTATTCACTTCAACATTATAAAAATGACCTAAATAAGCAAAAAAGCCAAGAACAATTAAAACATCATGCAATAAAGAGATAATAGTCGCCATTCCATACTTCCAAGAGGCAACAGGTCGAGAAACTTTACGAAAGGCCCAGGCAATATACAAACTAATTGCTAGTAAAACTAAAATAGTCGCTGAGACTGCTTTTTTTTGTAATTCTTGTCCAATTGATGGACCAACTGCTTCGAAACGCAATTCTTCAACTGAAGGTGGTAAATTTTTATCGCCAGATGGTGTATTAAATTCGTGTAGTTTTTTTAGAACTGATTGATGAACATCTTCAGAAGTTTGTTGAAAACGTAATATCATTCCTGTTTCTTCGACAGGCTGCACGGTTAAACTCTGAAGTTTGACATCAGCCAGTTTATTTTCAACTTCAGTAACGGTCGGACGATTACCATTGAAATTAACCTCTAATAAACTCCCACCAGTAAAATCGATACCGAGTTTTAAACCCCAGACTATCATCATAACAATCGAGGTCGCGACTAATATCCCGGAAATACTTAACCATATTTTATTTTTTGCAATAATCTGATACATACGCTTATGATTTTTGTTTATAACCGATTAACCAACGGTGTTTTTCAAACCATTGTTCACTAAACAATCGCAGTAAAGTCCTAGTAAACATAATAGCGCTAAACATCGAAATTAACACACCGATTAATAATGTTACAGCAAAACCTTTAATAATGCTTGTTGAAAAGTTAATCAAAACCAAAGTAGTTAATATAGTAGTGAAATTACTATCTCGAATAGACGGCCAGGCTCGAGAAAAACCTTCACTTATAGCTGACGATAATGATCTTCCAGCTCGAAGCTCTTCTTTCAATCGTTCAAAAATTAAAATATTCGCATCTACGGCCATTCCTATCGAAAGAATAAAACCTGCAATACCCGATAAAGTTAAGGTTATTCCCCAGATTTTAAAGATTGCCATAGAAAGTATTCCGTATGCCGCAAGAGCAATCACAGAAATAAAACCTAGGAATCGATAATAAATGATCATGAAAAGGGCAACCAGCAACAAACCAACCATACCAGCTTTTAAGCTATCATCAACTGACTGTTGGCCAAGACTTGCTCCGACAGTTTGTTGATTAATTAGTTCAATTGGTACCGGTAAAGCACCGGCATTTAGACGTTTAGCTAAATCCCGAGCTTCGGTTACTGTGAAATTTCCTTGGATAACGGCCTTGCCACCTGTAATTTTTTCATTAACATTTGGAGTACTTATAGCATATCCATCAAGAAAAATAGCTACTGGTTTATTTACGTTTCGGGCCGTAATTTCTTCAAACATTTTTCCACCTTCTTCATCAAACTCTAAGTTAACTAACGGAGTATTGTCTTGTGAATTAAATTCAACTGAAGCTCTTTTTAAATTTTTTCCTCCTAATTTTGTATTTTTCCAATCAGTCTCCGGACCAAGAATATCATCAGCCGAATGAGTATCAATTAAAATATGGCTTAAATTGTATTCAGGGTTTTCATCAGTTTTGTAGATTAAATGATAGCCAAATTTAGATTCAACTACAAAGGAAATGGTTTCTACTTTTTGATCAAAGGCAGTGTCTTCAAAAGGTTTAGCCATGATATCGCGACCAAACCAACCAAGGTCCCCACCGCGATCTTTATTAGAAGCATCGGTTGAATTTTGTTTAACGAGATCAGCAAAGTTCTTTGGAGTAGCCTGAGCCTTCAATTCCTTAATTTTCTTATACGCGTCTTCTTTTGACATCTCACTCTGACAACCCTCTGATCCTTTGTAGCATAAAAGAAGATGAGAGGCTTTTACTTCCTTAATGCGTTTTTCAGTAACTTTAATAATTTCATAACCATCGGCAGTTAAGACATAACTTTTACTTACCTGTCCAGCTGGAATTTCTGAGGCTACTTTCGCGACATCAGCACTATCTCGCTTTGACACCCAACCAATTTCACCATTTTTACTTTTAGTTATGCTGTCGTCGCTATATTCTTTAACTAGATCATTAAAGTCCTTTCCTTCTTTAAGTTTTTTTAAAACTTCATCCGCTCGTGACTTAGCTTTTAAGTTAAAGTCATTTAAACCTTTTTCTTCTTCTTTAGTAAGAGAACGTCGAGCAGTATTCTGTTCTTTAAATTCTAATAATGGGGTTTCACCAATTTTCTTAATAGCTTCACTAATATCTTTAATACCGGCTAACTCTACAGAAATACGGTGTTTACCATCAGCGGTACTGTTTACTTCAACATGAGGCTCACTCACACCAAATACGTTGACTCTTTTTTCAATAACATCACGGGCACCTTCAACTGCCGACTTCTGTTCGCCAGCTGGGATTGCTGATACATCAGCGTCATATGTCAATTGACTGCCGCCTAAGAGATCTAAGCCCAAGCGGAAAGGAATATCCTTAACTAATGGTAATGGTAATTTATAGATACTAACTGCTTTATTATAATACCCACCAAAAACGACGAGTGACGCCGCAATGAGGATTACTAAAATAACAACAAAACTGCGCCAGACGCGGCCTTTACCACCCGCACGAAACATATTCTTAAATCGATTTTCTGCCATATGGAGGGAATAATTGAGAGTTTTTACTATGTTTGGATATTATACAGGACTTTATCCAAAAAGCAAGGGTAAAGTTAAAATACAAAGTTACCCCACTATTTACTAGCTTTTACTGCTGTTTTACTGTTATGTAGTAATGATACAATAAAGCTTTTTTGTATATTTTTTCCTGGACAAGTCTTTTTAGCAAAGTCATTATGAAAAAAAATATGGTTTTTGTTAATTTTATATTTGTCTACTAAATTGTTTAATACATCCCGAAGAGCGTAAACTTGCACTGGTAGTAATTGATCGGTATCAAAATTTCCGTCTAAGCAAATATGAACGCAGCGACCATCATTCATATTTTTTTGCCAACAAGCAACTGAGGGTTCACCGTCACGTCTTGATTGTCGAACTTCACCACCTGCCGAAATTTCATAATGATAACCAACATAATAACCTAAGCTACTTTTTATATTCCATTTAAGACGATGGTAATTATTTGTTGCTTTAAATTGATCGGGATTTTTGTGAGTTGAAATAGCGGTATGATGAATCATTATGAATTCCGGCGTTTTCATAATTAAAATTACTATTTTTTTATTTCAGTTAATAAATCGTCAATTTTTTGATATAAGTCAGATTGTGAGCCCGTATTTTTGATTACAAAATTAGCTTCTGTTAAAACATTATCTACTTCATGTGATTCCGGATTATTATTTCGTTCGGCTTCATCATGCTCTCTAAATTCTTCAAAAGTTAAGTTATCCCCTTCTCTGTTTCTTTTTAAAGCTCGTTCATAACGAGCAGTAAGTGGTGCGTCTAAAGCTATCAGAATGAATTGATCTTTATAGCGTTCTCTAACATATGCAACTTCCGCAAGGTTTCGAAAACCGGTAATAATCGTATCGTTTATAATTGTTTCACAGGCAATATTTACCGGATAAAAAGCTCCTTTTTCTTTACGTTTTTCTGTTACAAATTGACGAATCGATGGACGGTCAATTGGTAGTCCAATTTTTTTCATTTCTTCCCTTAATATATCTCCGAGAGAAATATGAATAAAGCCTTTAGATGCAATATATTCAGCCGAGGTGTCTTTACCTGAGGAGGGATGACCGGCTATTCCAATAATAAGCATAGGTTAATTAAGGTGAATTAGAGCAGTTCTAATTGCTTCTTGATTATATTGTTTACGCGGTAGTTTTCCTTTACTAGCTAAACCAACAACTCCCGTACTTTCTCCTAAACGAGGATCTTCGGTTAAGCCAGCTTTATAAACCGCTTGGCATAAATCGAGCTTATCATTTACCATCGACAAAAAAATACTTGGATCTGAAAATTCCCAAGCTGAAGATAAGCCTATGTGAATATTATTACCATCATAGATAGCACAAGCACAAAATTCTAAATAACCACTTTTACTATGTGGCACTTGCATTAAGCCAGATTCAATTCCAACACTGTAATCACAGTCTCTAAAGGAATTCTTAGCTCTGTTAATTGCTCCTTGAATAGTTTCATCTAAAGACAATGGCTGTTCTGCTACCTCTGAAGATACGTTGACGGCTTTAACTTTATAATCCTTAAGGATAGGGTAATCTTTTAAAAGATCTTCCAGTGCCTCAATTTTAGGTCGATTTTTGGTACCAATATTTATTATCTTTGTTTCTGTCATATTATTTCCCCCCTGCTTTTTTAACTAACCAGGAGCTTGATTGAATTTTCCCACCATGTCCGACATTAAAAACCATTTTAGTACCTAGCTTACGACAGATAGCTACTTCCGGAATGTTACCTAGTTTTCTATCTCCACCGTTAGCAAAAATATCGGGTTTAATTTTAATAATTTCTTTAACAACACTCATGTCTTTAGATGTTTTATGATGGCTTGTCACTATAACTTTATCAACGCCATTAATTGCTTCAAGTAATTCTTTTCGTTCTTTTTGGGGCATAAAAACATAACCCTTCTTCGTTCGAAGCCAATGGTCGTTATTCATAATCACCACTAAATAATTACCGAGCGCTTTGGCAGCTTTAATCATACGAACATGGCCAATATGAATAGGGTCAAAACCACCGCTAATTGCTACCGTAATTTGTTTTTTGGAGAGTTGTTTTGGATTCACTTTTTTCATTATAGTATTGTATCATGATGTACCCAGTTCTCTTGCACTTTAAATTTAAAAGGGTTGTTTTGTTTTCTTTAGAGAATAGCTTAGAATTGAATCATCATCATTTAAGATAAAGTCAGCAGTAAAAGTCTTACCATCAAGAAAATGAGGCAGCCAATACGGATCACCGTCCCACATATTTTCGTAAGGTAAGTTATCAATTTCAAACCATTGTGGTTTCATCTCCTCAGTTTCAATCACTTGTCCACTGTATTCGGAAATCATAAATACATAACATTTGATTGGACGATTAATATTATTAAACCACGAGAAAGTAAGGGAGGCTCGTCGTTCAAGTTTTATTATATCCACACCGCTTTCTTCTTTTGTCTCTCTAATAGCTGCTTGCTCGATAGTTTCTCCTTCCTCAATTTTTCCCCCATAACCATTCCATTTTCCAGGGCCAAAACCTCGTTTTTTTAAAGCGAGTAAAAGTTTATTATTATCCCTAATATAACAAAGCGTTACAAAAAGTGGCTTGATATCCATACTAACCTCTATTCTCGGATATTAATTTTTGATGTTCCTCCGTATTTTGTAACCCACACCTCTTATACTTCTTTCCACTACCACAGGGGCAAAGATCATTGCGGCCGACTTCATTACCCTGGCTGTCCTTTACTTTACGATCAACATATACGGCCGTCGTGGTTACCGAGCTTGTATCATCACTCATTTCTTTAGCTGGAGCAGTAAGCTGAATATTTTGAGTATTAATTGTTGGCATTATAAATTCCTGTAATCCACCAATTTTATAAATTGAATAGACAACCTGTTTTTCAATTAAACTATTAAGTTCATTAAACATTTGATAAGCTTCTTTTTTATATTCAACTAATGGATCGCGTTGGCCGTAACCGCGCAAGCCAATCCCTCGGCGCATATAATCCATAGTTTCTAAATGATCCATCCAGAGCATATCTATCGTTCGAAGCAAAACTGAACGTTCAACCTCCAGCCAATTAAAGCCAGCCTCGGTGGCTAAAACTGACATTTTTTCATAGGTTGTCCGGGCTTGAGATACCAAATGTTCAATAATTTCGGTTCGTAAATGAACTTTATCTAATTTGGATTGATCGCTGGTTATTTTCGATAAGGCTGATTCAAAATCCGTTTCTAAAGGGAAAATAGTTGCAATTGCTTCTTTGATTTCTTTTAAATCCCATTCTTTAGAATAGTCAGCTTCGGTATGAAGAGAAATAATTTGCTCAATCTCATGTTCAATCATTTCTAAAATAATATCTCTTAGGGCCCGTTCCCCTTCAACTGGTACTGTAATTTCACCTAAGCGTAAAATTTCCGCACGACGACCATATAATGCACCTCGATGTTTATTAATAACATCGTCATAATCAACTAAATGTTTACGCATGTCAAAGTTATTTCCTTCGACTCGTTTTTGAGCTGATTCAATTGATCGTGAGACTATTTTATTTTCAACTGGGGTATCTTCTGGAAGCTTAAGTGTCTTCATTAAATTTTTCATTCGATCACCACCGAAAATTCTCATGAGATCATCTTCCATCGAAACATAAAATTGACTCGAACCAGGATCACCTTGACGACCGGCACGTCCTCGTAATTGATTATCAATGCGTCGCGCTTCATGACGCTCGGTTCCAATAACATGCAAACCACCAGCCGCTACTACTTGATCATATGATTCTTTATCAAAAGGCGTGCCGCCTAAAATAATATCGACTCCTCGACCAGCCATATTAGTGGCAATCGTAATCGCGCCCGGTTTACCGGCTTGAGAAATAATAGAAGCTTCTTTTTCGTGTTGTTTCGCATTTAAAAGTTGGGGCTTAACACCCTCTCGTTCTAATAAGGCAGCAAGCATTTCATTTTTTTGAATAGAAATAGTACCCACTAACACTGGTTGGCCTTTTTTATGACGCTCTTTTATCTCCTTAATAACTGCTTGATACTTACCTTGTTCAGTAGCGTAAATTAAGTCATTTAAATCTTTACGGACTGTTGGACGATTAGTCGGTACAGATACCGTTTCTAATTTATAAATCTTAAAAAATTCTTCCGCTTCGGTTAAGGCGGTTCCAGTCATGCCGGCTAACTTATCAAACATACGGAAGTAGTTTTGAAAAGTAATAGTGGCTAACGTTCGACTTTCTCTTTGAATCTTTACATTTTCTTTAGCTTCAATAGCTTGGTGTAAGCCCTCGCTATAGCGACGACCGAACATCAGTCGTCCGGTAAATTCGTCAACAATTACTACCTCTCCATCTTTAACCACATAATCTCGATCAAGTTTAAAGAGAACTCGAGCTTTTAAGGCTTGTTCAATATGATGAACTTCCCGAATTCCACCTTCTGCATAAATATTAGATATTCCCAGCCAATCTTCCATTTTCGAAATACCCGCTTCTGTTAATGTCGAAACGCGCATTTTCTCATCAATATTATAATCTTCATCTTCTTTGAGGCGTTCAACTAATTCAGCAAATTTATAATAGCGGTCAGTTGATTCTTCGGCCGGTGCACTAATAATTAAAGGAGTTCTCGCTTCATCAATTAAAATTGAGTCAACTTCGTCAACAATCGCAAAATTCAAATCGCGCTGAACTTTTTCATCAATTTTTTGAACCATGTTATCTCGCAAATAATCAAAACCAAATTCGTTATTTGTTCCGTATAAAATATCAGATAAATAGGTTTCTTTTCTCGAAACATTGCGGAAGTGTCGTAATCGTGGATCAAATTGAGTTTCGTCATTATGTTGCGCATCATACACTAATGCTTCATCATGAATAATAACGCCGGTGGAAAGTCCTAGGGCAGCGTAAACAGGCGCCATCCAGCCAGCACCAACTCGAGATAAATAATCATTAACGGTAACCAAGTGGACACCTCGTCCAGTTAAAGCATTTAAATATAACGGTAAAGTAGCTACTAACGTTTTGCCTTCTCCAGTTTTCATTTCAGCAATCTGTCCGTGGTGCAAAATCATCCCACCAATCAATTGAACATCATAATGACGTTGACCACTCACGCGATACGAAGCTTCCCGAATAGCCGCAAAAGCTTCTGGTAATAGCTCATCTAAAATTTTCTTTTGTTCAGCTAATTCTAAGGATTGTACAAGTTTTCCTTCTGAATTTCGAGAAACTCCTAATTTTTCTCGAAATAACTCCGTTAAATTTTTTAATTCTTCGTCTGATAACGCACGGTACTTTTCTTCAAGCTTATTAATTGCCTCGATACTGGGTTTATAAGCTTTGATAACTCGTTCATTTGGATCACCGAATAGTTTTGAAATTATAGACATAGTTTCATTATTTTAGCCTAAAACCGCCAATAAATCAACCCAAGAAAAGAGACGCTTTAAGCGTCTTCTTTCTGACCAACTCGTCGTTTAGCAAGTCGTTTATCTTTTTGTTTTCCTATAAGGTCAATCAAGCGATCCTTAACCTCATCGATTGCCTTATATAAATCATCAGCTGTCTGATCAGTTCTTAGATACTCATCGGCAAAAGCTAGGTTTACTTCAGCGCGAAAAATATCACCCTTGTGATGATGATTAGTAGTTAGTTCAACCTCAAAATCCCATTGAATCACTTCATTTTTTCCCAAGTATTTTTCGGCCATCTCCATTTTTTTATAGATATAAGCTTTTATGGCTTCCGTTAACTCAAGATTTGTAGATTTAATATTTACTTTCATATAATGTATTTAATTAAATAAACGTTTAATATCAGTAAACGTTACTAAAATCATTAAACCGATCAATAGCATAAAACCGATGTTATGAATCAGGGCTTCGGTCTCCTGTTTAATTGGGCGCCCCTTTATTTTTTCAATAATTAAAAAGAGAATACGACCACCATCTAAAGCTGGAATCGGCAAAATGTTAATAATAGCCAAGTTTAAGGAAAGTAAAGCGGCAAATTGTAAAAGATAAGTAAACCCTAAACTGGCCACTTGTCCGGTTAATACTGCAATCCCCACAATCCCTGCAACATCGGTTCCAACTGCTTTACCCATAAAGAGCCGATGCAATAAATCATAAAATCCAGATAAAATAGCCCACAAAAAAATCCCTGTCGTTTTTATACCTTCAACTACTGCTAAGTACCACGGATAACGAATAAAACCAACTTCAGAGGGGGCAATTCCTATTCCACCACGATTGGTTTCTTTCAAAACGATTGGAGTAATTTCTTTAATTAAAACCTCTTCCCCTCTTTTGATTGAATACGATAATTTTTGACCAACTTTATCGGCAACAAAATTCTGAAGCTCTTCAACTGTTTGAATTGACTGATTATTTATCGAAATAATGCGGTCTCCAGGTTTTATATCGGCTTGATAAGCAGGAGAATCAACATTTACAGAAACTACTTCAAGATGACGATCTCTGATAATTGCGCCTTTTGTTGGTAAACCGTCAAGTTGCTGAGAAGAACCAAATAAAAATATACCAGAAAAAATAACTGCTGCTAAAATGATATTCATGGTTACTCCAGCAAACAAAATAATCGCTCGTTGCCAAATGGGCTTATTTGCAAAACTACTTTGATCAGTTTTATTCTCCCCATCTTCCCCTTTAATTTTTACAAAACCGCCCAACGGTATTGAATTAATGGAATAAATTGTATTTTTAGCATCATTCACCTCTGCTCTACCGAATGTTAACTTCCATTTACCACTATTTGATTTATAGAAACCAAGAACACGAGGGGGAAAACCTAAACCGAATTCTTCTGCCTTTGCACCAAATTTTCGAGCCGCTAAAAAATGTCCAAGTTCATGGACAAATACTAATACCGATAAAATTATTATAAAATAAATAATTGTTGTAATCATAAAAAATTCTTAAATTGTCATAATTTCCTTTTCCTTATGATCTCTAATTGTCTTTAAAGAATCATTATGAACGGTAACCGCTTCATCAAGTTCTTTTATGAATCTAAATTTATCATCTTCACTTATTTCTTTATCAGTAAAGGCCTTTTCAATTGCTTGCTTTATTTCATCCCGAGCCTGGCGAATAACGATTCGCGCTTCTTCCATTTTCGAATTTAATTTTTTTACTAGTTCTTTACGATTTTCTTCCGTTAAATTTGGGACGGACACTCTAATTTTATCACCTTCATTTACTACGCCTAAGCCAAGATCGGCCGTAACAATCGCTTTTTCAATATCTTTTAGAACTGTCTTATCCCAGGGAGCTATTACAATACTTCGTCCATCGGCCACAGAAATATTACCAACGGCATTTAGGGCCATTTTTGAACCATAGGCATCAACTTCAATATTTTCAAGCATAGCGGGGTTAGCTCGCCCCGTCCGCA
Organism: bacterium; assembly: GCA_035438725.1. Lineage (GTDB taxonomy): Bacteria > Patescibacteriota > Patescibacteriia > Patescibacteriales > Patescibacteriaceae > Patescibacterium. Next base: position 47,340 of record DAORIW010000003.1, read on the forward strand.
AGACGGAAATATCATTTTCAAAAAATTCAATAGCTTGGGTGAATTTTCCAGTATGAGTTTGTAGATAACTATTCATAAAATATAGAATTATTTTTTGAGAGCGTTAGTTGATAAGTATAACACAGTTGGCTCCTTAGGATCACTTAAGAGAATATTACCACCACGGCTAGTTGGTAGCTTTTTACTGGCCCATTTTATTCCTCCGTCCACCGAGCCGTAAAAAGTCGTATTTGTAACATAATACATTTCCTGCGGATTGGTTGGATTAGTTATTACAGAGTTAATCGTTGCCTCTGATTCAGGGGTAATTAATTCTAAGGCTACCCAGTCATCACCATTGTTAATTGATTTTAATAAACCATACTTAGTTGCCAAAATCATAAAACCGGGTTGCGTCGAAGAAAGAAATAAATCTCTAAAGCGACGATTGTCTTTAAAATCTTTTAATTTATCTTGTAAACTTTCCCAAGTTACTCCACGGTCAACTGATCTAAATAATCCTTTTGACTCAGTAGCCACAAATATAAGTCGACTATCAGTGGGTGCAAGTTGAATTTTTCGTACGTTATTATCAAAGCGATTTAAAACACGCCAACTTTTACCGCTATCGGTTGATTGAATAATTTCGCCACGGCTCGTTCCAATATACACAATTTTACTATCATAGCTATCGACAGCTACGGTTGTAACACCAACTGTCAAATCATTATCGAAATACGTTTGTTGCCAAGTTCGACTACAATCAACGGTTTTTAAGAGACGATTAGCAGTGGCCGCATATAAAATACATTTATTACTTGGATCAATCGCAATACCTTTTATTAAGGCATCGCCGATTGCTTTTACCGGAAACCAATTTTCCGCCGCATCATACGAATAATACATTCCACCTTCAGTACTGCCAAAATAAATCGCTTTATTGTCACTTGGGTCGATAACCATGGTTGTCGAGCCTCGATCAGCAATACTACCTGGCTTACCAGTATTTGAAGGAATGGCCGGTTTTTGAATCCAATTACTCCCTTTGGTAATAGATTTAAAAACACCACCATCGGCTTTAGTTGTTGTTTTATTCGATCCAATATTAATCGAGCAACCACTAAGGATTAGGGAAAATACTAAAATAGCTGGCAATATTATTTTTTTCATATGGATCAGTATATTCATAAATTTCTAAATTATATTCAGCATTACTTGTTCTAAAACCAACTTCGGATTTACATTGGCCTGCAGATAATCAAGAGAGCGAATCAATTTTATATCAAGTCGTCTAAGATCAGTTGGTGTTAAACGACGTAAAGCGTTTCGTAAATCTTCTTCAAGGATAGTGTGAACTACTAATTCCGGACGGTTGAGATAAAGGAGTAACATGTCTCGTAAACCTAGTCGCCAACTTAAAATTGTTAGTTTAGCCGCCTCAACTGCTTCTGTCCCCTTTAGACTTCCTATTAACTTTCCGGCTAACTGCCACCGTTCTTGTAAGGAAATGGTTAAGGCCTGACAAAACAAACGCATTGGCGAGAGACGTTCTTCCAATAATTTCTTATCTTTAGCTAAAGACCAGGCAACACCTGGTCGACCAGCCGCTAAACGTGAAAAATTCTTGGCTTGGGGACGGGTTACTTTCACTGTTTGAATTAACCATTCATACATAATATCAACTCCAACGGAAGAAAAAGTTATTATTTGACTACGTGAACGAACGGTAGTTGGTAACTTATCGAGGGTAGTAGTTAATAAAAAAATAATAACCTGATCACGAGCATCTTCTAAAGTCTTTAATAGAGCATTCGCTGCTTCAATGCTTAATGATTCGGCTGAGCTAATAATACCAATTCGATAATGACTACCAAATGCACTCAAAGCGATGCGTCCGCTAAACTCTCTTACTTGATCAACTCCAATTTCACGACTCCCCTCACCGGGTTCTAAACGAGCTATATCTGAATTTACTATTTCAAAATTTGAGATTTTTAAAAGTTTGCATATAAAAAGTTCCAAGGCAGTTGTCTTTCCTAATGATTCTCCGCCCGCTAAAATAAAACTTCCACCTAAGCGACCGGGGGTAATTTCCTCAAAATTAAGTAACTTATCAAAAAAATTCAAGGCTTTTGATTGCCCAATAATTGGCCAATTACGTGATTCCATACAGGTGCAGTATATCATAGCCATTAGTACCCGCCAAGCTAGTATTCAGGCTTTATTTACTTAATAAATTCTTAATTATATAAAAATATTTTTTCTCTGCTACAGGAAGATTATTGTTCA
>DAORIW010000004.1:0-44463 GCA_035438725.1 bacterium
AGTTACCGCAGATGATGTATCTAGTGTTTGGATATACACTTCTTTTGCTACAGCTGCTTGTTCTTTCTGTGTTCTAGTAAAATACATTGCTCCACCGATAAGGAGAATTCCAGCTAGAATTAATCCTCTCACTCTGTTTTGTTTTTTGTTATTGTTCACTACTTTTTTCTCCTTGTTGTTGTGTGTCGATCTCTAGTTTTGTTTTATCTTTAGTTATTTTTCTTAAAATAACATATTTTACTGAAAATATCAACATCTTCTTGATTTTTAACGAATATTAGCACAATTATCTTTTAATGCTGTTCATAGACTACGACATAACCTCCAAAAGGGAGAGTGGTACTCTTTTCCCAGTTATCAGTAATTTTAAGGCTAGGTTTTAATACACAACAAGCGGCATTTACACATTGTACACCTCCAATAATTCCATTTTTAGGTTTACAAATATCATTATTTTCACCCTTATCAATATCCGTGTAGTTAAAGACCGTTGAAGCGGAACGAGGATTATTATCTCCCCCGCCCCTCTGAAGTGTTACTTTTTTTGTTTCTGAGCCATCCCTAAAACCATAGTCTAGAATTACTTCATTGATTGGGAGCTGCTCAGCATCAGTCGTTGTTACGTACGAAATAGTTAATTCGGTTTCACCATTCACATCTACCCGGCTAGATTCACCCTTAATTTTAAACTGAGAGAGAACTGGATTAATATAACAGTAATCAGCATTTGATACCATATCAATAGCCGGTCGTGGAGCAACACCTGTGCCATTACAGCCTGGTAACGGAAAAGGAACCTCAGTATGATTAAAGTCAGAATAACTATAAGAAGAACCTCTCCACTCATAAAAAGAATCTTCCCAACTCTTAAGACCTGGAAAAAGGCGACTAACTACTTTTGGTGGATCATTAGAAGCATTCATTACATTATATTTTTCTGTACGGTTATAACAAGTAAAAGTACATTGAGTATGATCACTGCCTCCACTTTCTTTTCTATTAACTGCTCTCCAATGATCATTGCCAATTTTTTCAAGCCAACAACTTGTTTGATGGTCACTATGAAAAGTGGAGTGATCCCAACATTCACAACGATTAAATATACCTGCTGGATTCTCACCTAAATATGTTTCTGCACTACAATCACCGTAATTATACTCGTTTATATCACATCCTCCATCATGTGAGGCAGTCCTAGCAAAACAAAGATCCCATTTGCCTAAATCTTCAATACTAGTTTCATCACCCTCGCTACCGTCATTACCCAAGAAACGAGATGTGCCTATTCCACATTTCGGTCTTGACAAATTTCCATAATACCCCAAATAAGAAGTTATGATATGCATATCTGGATTTATACTCATCCGCTTCTTTGCATTTATATCAAAAGTATTAACATAAGCACCAAAATAGCCCTCAGGAGAAGATTGATTAATCACAGAAATATCTGCAGATCCACCGGCTGTAGCCCCAAAATCAACTTTTCGATCCGTAAAGAAAGTAGGCGATTCAGGGATTGATCCAGGCATTTTAAATGTTGAACCAGCAGCCAACCTTTGATACCAATATGCACTTGTATCAACTTTAACAAATTTTTTACAATAGAAACTTGGCACATTCCCGACACATTCATCCACGGTATCAATACAATAGTATACACCACCCGGAAATGTTATAGGCGGAATTTCAGTACTAATTTCACTTGATACCTTATCAATTGGATACCAGAGTAAGCACGTTCCTGGATTTTTAGGATCGGTTTCTAAACAGTAACCTTTAATTCCTTTATGCTTAACTCCTCCCTTATCTGTCTGAGTACAGTCAAGCGCTTCGCTATTAGGGAAAAGTCGACAAGTAGCAGCAACAAAATTAGGTCGCTTGGTATCGGAATTCTCCGGATCAAGATTAGTACAAAGACGAGCTTCAGTTCCTTTATTTTCACAACGAGTATTTAACGAGCTCTCTATTTTTATATTATCAAAATAAAAATTAGCGTCCGTAGCATTAAATAATTGTAGACTATAGCTAGCTGAACTTCCTGTCTTAAAAGCCATAGTTTTCAGGATCCATTGGTCCTTAGGCATTGACTCAGTTGTTAATAATTCAATATCCCCTCCATCAGTTAATAATTTAATTCCACCCTTAATTGACGTATTCGAATCAGCCTGAATGTAAAAATATGCCGAAATCACATAGACTCGATTATTAGCTAACTCGATTGATTTTGAGTTAGCGATCGCCGTGTCTCCCCCATCTAAACTTTTTATAAGCTTACCATAACCTCTACCTACGGGAGGAAGATAATTGCTTGTTTTTGGAGAATTTTGAATATAATGAATCGATCGAAGTTGTTCATTTTGTAACTCTTGAGGTTCAAGAATTGTTATTAACTTAGATTGAGGGCCGGGTGTCCAAAAATCCGAGGGTTTTTCAAAATCTCCGGGACTATCTTGGTTTGGTAGTAAACTAACATTACCACCCACCTGTTTCATATTACCTAAGTTATAAAAATCTTGAATACTTGATACATTTTCCTCTACTAACGAACCACCGCTATCTACTACATCCTGACGATAACCTACTTTACTGTAACCAGTTAAGTTAAGAATACCCCCGGTCGAAATCAGATTCTTTACATTCTGGTTTCTAGTAGTAGGGACAGTAATAAAATGAGCACAATTTCCTTGAGTATTTAGTTTGTCACAAAGACCAACATCTAAACATGTCTGATTCCCGGAATTAGTGGGATCAGGAATTGAGGCTTTACAGTCCAACCATTTACTACATACTCTATCGGCTTGAACTTTAATAATGGTGTTTCCATTAAGAGGAGATCCACCTTGAGGAGAAATACCGTCTACTTTATCTTCGTCATTTATAGTTTTATCAGCATTATAAAGTAAATTAGCTTTTGTTTTCCCCTTTTGAGTTCGCTCATTAAACATGATATATCCCTTATTAAAATTTACTAAACCATTAGCTGTTTGCTTATCAAGATTTTGAGATTTCTGATAATTTACTATGGCTTTTAATAATTTTACAGTCTGATTTTCAATTCTGTTTTCCCGCCATAATTGACAATTAGCAGTAGCCCCCCTCGGGGAAGTTAAAAAGAATTCTCGACTTTCGTCCCCACCAGTTGCTTCAGTTGAAGCGACTACTTTAAAATCGTTAGTTACTGAATCAAGTTGTAGTAACTGTAAATCACTACCATCAGTTGGAGTACAATTTTTTATGTAAACTTTTACAGCTGATCCAGAAGATCCCTTTATAATATATAAAGTGTTTAAATCAAGAACTATTCGTTGATATGCTTGTGTACCCGAGTCAATCCACGGAACATGTTCCGTTTCTGATGTTGGCGAATAACCTGGATTTGATATTAAGTTAGGATTAAACTTTGAAACTGGATCAATATACTCCGAACAGCCTGCTTGAAGTGAATCACAAATTCCGGCCCATGAACTTGGTTGTAGAGTTTTGTTAGCTATCCCCCCTTCTCCAATAGTTTTTGTATCAGTAACAGGATCACATGTTAAATCAGCCGTAATTAACTGACAGGTTTCGCTACCGGTACAACTTTCATCAGTGCTACAAACATTGCCGGTCAAGACTCCGCCACAGCGACTTATCTTTTTCTTAAACCATTGAAAATTATTTGCAGTTCCCTGCTTAAGTCGCCACTCACATACTTCCTTACCTGGATCCTTAAAATAAGCATCTCCTTCAGGACTCGTCCATTTACTACAACCCACGGCTTCTGATTTACAGACCGTAGTATTATATCGATCCGGATTATTAGTAACATGTATATCGGTGAAGGTCGTCTCTGAATCATATGTAGAACCAATACCCATTCGCTGACAACCTTTATTTTCCTGTCCGCAGAATTTAGCAGGATCATAAATAACGTTAATCATCGTATCCTGAGGAGTTTTAATACACCCTATTTCAGTAGGATCACAAGTTCCATTGGTATTAGTATCATTTACCAATTTTGCTTTGTAGTCAGTAGAATTATAGGTATCGATCATTGCCTCACAGCCCGTCGAAGAATCAGAACATAGTTCACTAAAACTATGAAGATTTAACCGTAAATTATCAACCGTACGATATTGACTACACCCAAGCATATAACCAGGAGAAGCGGCACCCAGAACATCTTGATCACATTCCGCCGGTGTATTCCATGAATTCTTAATCAAATAATAACGATTTGGAATTTCTGTTATCTTAATATTATCAATATACACAGTGTCGGAAAAAACGATCCTAATCACTTCGCCTTCTCGAGACAAACCATCAGCGGGAATTGGCGTGACGTCATGATTAAGACTTGAAAGATTAAAGGAATATAAGCGCCACTCATTACTTACGGCAGTACCGGCACCATCAAAAGTCGCTTCTGCCTCATCTTTATTAACAAAACTAACACTCGTCACATTAGCATTCGTAAACGTTCGGGCTAAGAAACTTATCGTATAAGACTTATTTCGAGTGACTCGTTGACCAACTATTTTTGATATATTAATAGCCGATAAAGAATTACCACCTAGATTAAGTGATAGACTACTTGGAGTACCACCACTCCAGCCATCATCAGGAAAATCACTATTTTCAAAAGTGCTTACGGTAGGACTTAAAATATTTCTTATATTACCGGCGATATTACCAGTATATTCTTGACAACCTGCGTTAGCGGCCGCACAAATTTTTCCTTCACCAGGAATAGCATAGTAGAGACAACGACTTCCGCCACTATCCCACGTTCCTCCACCACCTCTACAAGAGGACTCGCTTGATAATTCACGGCGATATGGATGGCAATCTTCGGAACAACTAATGGTCTTTTCATATAAATGGTATGACACAGTACCATCCTGACCATAGAACTCTCGACAATCGTAATTATATCCCGACTCAGTCGGTAATTTGCGGAAAATAGAGGCATTACATAGCAAAGCTTCATCAGCACGTGATAAGGTACTCAAGGGTTCTTCCCCTAAACGACTTTCAGGATCTTTTTTCAAAGAATATACTTTTAACTGGTAACCAGACTCATCAGATCCTTCCCAACTATAAAATGATAAACAATCAGTAGAGCTTGGTTTAATACACTGACGCAAGGCGGAGTAATATTCAATTGCCTCGCCACCTTCGTCTAATTTATCGAGGTTAGTAAAAGCGGTACAACCGACAGACTGCGCCCCACATGTCCGAGCAGTTGAGGGAATGAAGTAAGCAGCTTGCTTCGGATTGAATGGGTTGGCTTGTTGAACAAAGGTATTATATCCCAAACAAGTTCCTGGACAAGAATCAGCAGTTTTAACTTTTCCGGTAACACTTATTCCACTATCAACCGAAGTATAGGATTGACAACCCACTTCTTCAGCCGCACATTGTTTAACAAATTTTCGACACTCATCAGGGGCATCAGCTTTTAAGGTAAACGGAAATCTACTTGATGTATCATAACAAACATTATTTAAGTATGAAGGCATTAACTTTTCATAAATAACATTATTACTGCCATAGTCACTATAAGAGGTTTGGGCATTTCCCTTGGTAAACTTTACACTGTCAATATAAAATTTAGCACCTGAGTAACCTTCAATATAAAAATTATTTACGGTACTCGTTGTACTCTTATAGAAAGTGATTATTAATGTCTGCCATTCATTACGAGCTGTGGATTCAACTTGATCAGCCGCTAAATAGCCAAAACCCGCATGAACCGTTCCTTCTTTAACAAAAACCCGAGCCGAAAGGGTATAGTAATTGTCAGGCTCCATTCTAAAATTATTCGGTAATAAATTAAAAGGAGTTCGCCCATCACTTTCATCTTGAGAAAAGAGACCACCTTCACCTTCAATATACAAACTCAAGCTTCCATTATCAGCTTCCGTATTAACAATTCCAGCGTTAAGAGTTCCCGCGTTCACTCGAATAAACCAACGATTATTAGGATTAGGTAATCGGTAGATATTATCTCCTAATGTAGTATGAGTAAATGTTGCCAAAGAACAATCACCTTCGTCCGCCGCGTATGCATTTTTAACAAATCCGCCAAAAAAGGCCTCTTTTTTCTTTTCTTCGTTCTTAGTGATGATACCAGTAGAAATACAAGACGATTGTTCAAAACTACCGTCGGCTAATAAGTTCGTATCAAGATCATCTTTGGTACGAATAAATTGGTGACAACCTTCAGCTGAAGTTTCACAAAAAGAAATATTTTTATTAAAGTAAGCTTGATTACTAGCTCCAGACCAGGCAATTTGTTTTGTAGCCGCATCGTACGCTCCCGTCAAAGCATATTGTTTACAACCAACTTGTCCGGCATCACAATTATCATAATTCAAAGTATTTTCTAAGAAAGCTACTTGTTGATTAGTTTCATTTTTATATATCTGGCAGGTATTATTCCTTGCTTCACAGCTATTATCTTCATTCTGATTAAACACCCAGCCTCGCTTTTGTTCTGTACAATAACCATAAAAAGCACAACTGCCATTTTTGTTTTCCTTAATACAGCTTTGTTCGTCAGCACAATAACCATCATTTCTATTAACCTCAATGTCCCTAGAATATGTTAAGTTACAGTGAGGATAGTCCTTACTACAAACGGCGTCCGAAGTACACTCAACATTATCAGTTTTATTTAAACAGGAAGCAGGTGAGGTTTGACAATTAACCTCAGTTGACATACAAACACCTTTTTGATTTGGAATAGGCAGTAAACTTAGAATCTGAGGTCCATATCCCTCCATGCCACAGTATTGTTTTGGAACCTTTAAGACCCAGTTTGGATCAACTAATCCCTTACACCATTGAATATCATCCATAGCCCCGCCATAACCATAAGAATCATCAGCCGTGAAACAATCAATTAAACTATTTAAAGTGATTTCACTAGTTTCTTGGGCGTGCTGTTTAATATATTGAGCTGCCACTTCCCAGCCTACTGGCAAAATTGTATATTTTCTTAAAATAATCAGAGAACGATATGGATATCCGTCTAAATAACTTATATCATTACCATGTTCATCAAAACCAATTCTTTTACTCCCATCTATAATTCCTCGTCTAATTGCCTCAGAAACGGTTAATCTTTCATCTATTGCCTGTACAAATTGCTGATTAATAACACAGTTAGTCGGACCAGGATTTGCTTCATTTGGACAAGAAGATAGTTGACTCAAAATATTGTAATCGGTTCTTTCACTAAAACGAGCTTGCAAAATAGTATTATTTTGACGAGCAATCTGAGTTAAACCTCCCGTATTCCCCTGCGCATAAAAATTACTTGAAGTACTATTCGAGCCGGTATTCCGGGTAAGATTACTAATGAGCTTGTTAAACGCTGATAATGCAAGCTGATTAAGAAAAATATTTGCCGCATCTACAAAAATATCGTCAGTTTGTGAAAAGAAATTATCTGTCTGGATATCTGATGCTTGTTTTAGCTTAAGTTGAGGAGTTCCCGGAGGAGCCATTATATCACCAGAAACTAAAGATCGAATATTAAGCCATCCCTCACCCTCTTTTCGCTCTACTTCCTTACCCTTTACTGTTTCTTGGACCTTACCCAACTGCTCGCCAAATAAGGTTAAAGCTGCTCCCACATCAGTTGACGAAGGATCAAACCTTATCATGGCTAAATTTTTTAAGTAATCTGGTTTACGGATAAGCGCTATTTCCTCCTCTCCTCTCTCATAAATCTTCTTAAGGGTACAACGCGATTCTCCTATCCCGCTACTTTGATCTGCGAAATCAGTTAGACCTAAACTTAATTTAATCGATACAGATAAGTCCGGAGAACAAATATCGAGATCTTTCATGTATTGATTGGGTGCAGTTTCATCTAGCTGTTTAGAAAAATTCTCGATAAAACCACCCGCGGCATTTTTACCTTGATCGGCTAACCATGGTAAAAAAGGTTTTTGATAGTATAAAGGTTTTTGACCCGAATCACCCGAACCCACCCAAGTCGCGGTATCATAGGCAATTTGATTTACTAAACTTCTTAAAGCAGTTTTAAAACTAATTGTCCCGGCTTTTTTTATAGCCGCCCAAATAGTTTCAGTTATAGTTTTTTTTATTTCTGGATTACTTCCCGTTATCCAACTAAAATTAAAACCAACTTGTGCTTGAGCCGATCGAACGGGTAAAAAAATAAAGCTACTAATAGCTATAAGGATTACTAATGTGAGAAAAAATTTATTGGAAAACTTTTTTTTCATACGACAGCTATTTTACCATCTCATTAAAAGCAGCGACGATTTGTTGATCGGAGAGTGAATCAACTATTTTTTTTTCCATACCCGACTGAAGTAAAAGTTGACGAATCCCATTCGGATCAGGATTATCACCTAAAGCTTTTTTCAAGGCCGCTTTTTCTTCGGTCGTTAAAGTACTAGTGGTTCCAGTTGCCGGTGGGGTTGTTGGCGAAATCGTATTTGTTGTGTTCACTCCCGTTGATTGATTTAATAAATTTTCTAAAGCTGGATTATTAAAATCGGAAGCCTGCTGAGTTGGTTGAGACGTCGTTGAGACGTTACAAACTTGTCCCTCAGGACAAGTCGGATTATTACCGCTTTCAATTTCCTTTTTATCAGAAAAAGTATCACTATCGGTATCAGCTAAGTAGGGGGAAGTTTTATATAAATTTAATTCGTCAAAATCATTCAAGCCATCACTATCTGTATCTTTAGCTTTTAGCTCCTCGTCATTAGCATTATTCGAAAGAGTGTCATTAGTTTGATTTGTTTTTAATCCAGCATATAACGGCTCGACAATATTCCGGCGCAATTCGATTACCCAGAGTACGGTAATCGAAATCATCGCAACAATAAGTAAAGACAAGCCGACTTTATGTCGCTTGTCAAAATTATCAAGTCCGAGACTGTTAGCAATGCGGTCAAAAATATTCATAGACCGGAGTTTTTTATTCATCTCTTGAATCTTCTATATTATAACATAAAATTACGAAGAGCTGCAATCAGTTTTAGCCAATTTTCTAAACTTAATTCTTGAGCACGAACATTTTCATTAATTCCTGCTTGTTTTAAAGCATTTCGAGCTTCTTCTCCAGTAATCTGCAACCCCGCAGATAGATTTGCTTTAAGCATCTTTCGCCGTGCGCTAAAGCCAATCTTTACTAAACGAAAAAAAGTTTTTTCACTAATATCTAAATTTTTTAGTTCTTTAATTTTGTCATCACGACGGGTAAAAGTTACCACGGCACTGCCAATTTTTGGACTCGGCCAAAAACTAAGAGACGGGATTATTTTTGTAATTTTTGGGACTGTATACATTTGTACTGATACCGCGAGAATACTCATTGTTCCTGGTTCAGCCACTACCCGCTCCCCCACTTCTTTTTGTAACATAAGTGTTAAACGTTTAGGTAGGATTCCCCGTTCGTTTCCAGAAATAAATTTTCGTAGAAAAAATGAAGAAATATTATATGGCAAATTAGCCACAACAACTAAATCCGCTATATCACCTTTTATCGAGTCTACCCATGTACCGGTAAAATTTAAAATATCTTCATTAAATAAAACAACATTATCTAATTTCTTTTTTACAATTTTTCTTTGCAAAAATTTTGCTAAAAAATCATCTAATTCTACGGCGTACACTTTTTGTGCTCGGGACGCTAAGCGTTCGGTAAGAAATCCCAAACCAGGTCCCACTTCAAGAACTGTTTCATTTCCTGTTAACTCGGCCGCTTCAATCATCGCCTCGTAAGCCGTTTCATCAACTAAAAAATTCTGTCCCTTGGTTCGAGACGGCGTGATATGATTATCTAAACAAATTTTTTTTGTTTCTTCTAATAATGACGGAAGAGAATTTTTTTTCATTCAAATATTTAACTGCTTGGCAATTCTTTACTTAATAACAATATTTACTACTTTACCTTTAACAACAATAACTTTAATTATTTCTTTACCTTCGAGCCAGTGTTTTATTTTTTCTGTTTCATGTGCCGCTTGTTTTATTTCTTCTTCGGAGGCCGAACTTTTTATTTCAAAAGTATCACGTAATTTTCCATTAACTTGAACAGCGATAATTACAGTTTCCGCATGCAATAAACTTTCTTGATAGAGCGGCCAGTCTGAATTAAAAATCGACTCATTATCCTCACGATTATTTCGATGCCATAGCTCTTCCGTTATATGAGGCGCAAATGGTGCCAGTAACTGTAGAACAATATCGTATGTTTTTTCACTTAACCCTTCGGAGTCGGCCAAGGCATTCACTAATATCATTAAACTTGAAATAGCAGTATTAAAACGCAAGTTATCAATATCATCTCCAACTTTTTTTATTGTCTGATGAAGCAAAGTCGTTAGCGCCCGATCTTCTGTCTGTCCATTAATCTTTTCTTGCAGCTGCCAGACTCGTCGTAAAAAACCTTCCGCCCCGCTCACACCGCTTTCCTTAAAATTAGCCGCTTGTGTAAATGGACCAATAAACATCTCATATATTCGAAAACCATCGGCACCATAAAGAGCAATCATTTCATCGGGATTAATAACATTTCCCCAGCGTTTACTCATTTTACGACCGTCTTCACTCAAAATAAGGCCAAGATTAGAGTATTTTTTGAAAGGTTCAGCGTATGATACCGTTTTAATATCAAAAAGAAATTTATGCCAAAAACGGGCGTATATCAAATGGCGAGTAACATGTTCACTACCGCCAACATATAAATCAACCGGAGACCAATATTTTTCCTTCTGAGGGTCAACTAACGCTTGATCATTCTTTGGATCAATATATCGTAAATAATACCAACTCGAACCGGCCCAAGAAGGCATAGTATTTGTCTCACGCTTACCTGCTCCTCCACAGGTTGGACAAGTAACATTAACCCAATCAGTAATTGCGGCTAATGGCGACTCACCTGTTCCCGTTGGTTCATATGATTCAACTTCGGGTAACAATACGGGTAATTCAGATTCTCGGACTCCGATAACGCCGCATTTCTCACAATGTATTAACGGAATAGGTTCTCCCCAATATCGCTGGCGTGAAAAAACCCAGTCACGTAATTTATATTTAATTACCCATCGACCGCCGGCCGCTTTAGTTATATCCTCTTTAACTTCATCAGAAGAACGGCCATTAAAGGCTTCAGAGTTATATAGAACACCACTTCCAGTAAAGATGGCATCATGATCCAATCGTTGTTTCCAAATATCTAATTCAGCACAAACCATATTTTCCTGGTTCATGCTTTCAAGAGAAACCCATTCAATATCATATTTATTTTTTTCTTCGTCACTAACTCTCACGGGCACCGTACCGGTTAATTCAAAATAAATCGCCGTCGTATACGCAATTCTATTTTCATCTTTATGAGCCGCAAAATATTGTCCCTGAACCGGTCCGCCCAAAACCTTTATTACTTTTAAATCGGTATAGCCTGTTTCTTCTAATACTTCACGCTTAGCTGCATCTATACTATCTTCCCCTTCCTCAACACCGCCAACCACAAAATTTCGCCACGGAAATTCTTTCCAGCGTAATAATAAAAACTTTTTTGTTTTTGGGTCGCGAACTAAGGCATGAATACTTCGTCGAGCAACTGTTTTCTTATCGGAACGGGGGAGATTTTTTTTATCGATAACCGCAGGAATAACCACATTAATTAATGGCAAATTATATTTTTTAGCAAATTGGAAATCACGTTCATCATGATCCGGAACGGCCATTACCGCCCCCGTTCCATAATCTAGTAAAACATAATCAGCAATCCAAATCGGTACTTCTTTTTTTGTTAATGGATGAATAGCCCAAACTCCTTCAAGAGCCAGACCACTTTTTTCTTTTCCTTCGGCAGTACGTTCAATTTCTGGTTTGTTCTTTATAGCTTCAATATACCGATCAACGGCTTCTTTATTTTGAATTGTATCAGCCAGCCTCTGTAACAAAGGGTGCTCGGGAGCTAAAACTAGGTAGCTTACGCCATACAATGTATCAGGACGTGTAGTGAATACCGTCACTTTTTCACTCGATTCTTTAATAGCAAAATCAATCTCAGCTCCCTCACTTTTACCTATCCAATGGCGCTGTGAATCTTTTATTGCTTCGGGCCAATCTAAATCATCTAAATCATTAAGTAAACGTTCAGCATAATCAGTAATTCGTAAAACCCACTGACGCATTGGCTTCTTTATTACCATTGTTCCGCATCGTTCGCACCGCCCGTCCTCAACATCCTCGTTTGCTAAACCAGTTTTACAGGACGAGCACCAGTTGATGGGTTCAAGAGATTCATAGGCTAATCCCTTTTCAAACATTTTTAAAAATATCCACTGCGTCCATTTGTAATAATCAGGATCTATCGTGCTCACTTGTCGCTCCCAATCATAGGTACAGCCAAACTTATGAAGTTGCTCTTTAAAATGTACTATATTTTCGGCAACCGCTTTTGCAGGCTGAACTTTATTTTTAATAGCATAATTTTCCGCCGGTAATCCAAAGGCATCAAATCCCATTGGGTGCAAAACATTTTTCCCTTCCATTAATTTTTTTCGCGCTATAACATCGGTGGCAATATAACCTTTGGGATGGCCGACATGTAACCCCTCTCCCGAAGGATAGGGAAACATATCGAGAATATAAAACTTTTCTTTTTCAACATTCTCACGAGTGCGATAAAGATTATTTTTTTCCCAAATATCTTGCCACTTTTTCTCAAGGCTCGAGTGATTATAATTCATAATTATCATTCTTTCTAATTGTCATCTCCGTCTACGCGGAGATGACCTTCATTTATATATCAATTTCAATACCAACCGGACAATGGTCGGAGCCCATTATTTTATCAAGAATAAAAGCTTTTTTAACATGTTTGCTTATCTTAGCGGATACCATAAAATAGTCAATCCGCCAGCCAACATTTCGTGAACGAGCGCCAAAACGATATGTCCACCATGAGTACTGCACTTTATCACCATTAAGTTCTCTGAAAGTATCAACCAAACCAGCTTCAATATACTTTCGACCCCAGGCGCGTTCTTCATCAGTAAAACCAGCGCTTTCGTGATTATCTTTTGGTCGAGCTAAATCAATTTCTTCTCGGGCGACATTAAAATCTCCACAAATAATAACCGGTTTTTTCTTTTCCAGTTTTTTTATATAAGCCAGTAAACTTTTATTAAAACGAGATTTATATTCAAGACGAGCCAAGGTCGGCTGAGCATTGGGAAAATATGCAGTGATAAAATAAAACTTCGGATGCTCATACGTGAGCACACGACCCTCATCATCAAATTCCGCAATCCCTATTCCCTCTTTCACCGACAGACCTTTAGCTTTGGAAAAAATTGCGGTGCCACTATAACCCGGTCGTTTAGCCGGATTCCACGTCTCTTCATAACCTTTAAAATCGAATTCGGCCTTAAGCCGACTTTCATGATCAATTTTTATTTCCTGAACTCCGAGAAGATCCGGTTTTTCTTTCTTTAGAAAATCAGCAAAGCCGTTTCTTACACACGCTCTTATTCCATTTACATTCCATGAGAGTAGTTTCATATGATATAATTATAAGGTAGTCCATATATCCTCGCAATATGTTATCCTCGCAATATGTCAGACGTTAAACCGAAGCCACATTTCGATCATCATGTTCGTAATCTCATACTAACGTTGATCATAACACCAATTATTCTGGTGGTAGCCTTATTATGTCTAGCCTTTGTCATAAAAATCCTTGCCCGCAGTGAACGAATCAATAAAGGTGATTATAGTTTACAAACTTCCACTTCCTTAAAAACTATACCACCTACTTATCAAGGTGAAAGAAAGAAATTAATTGAAGGTGAAAATAATCCATCCTTTGGGGCGAGCGACCCCACGGTAACCATCGTGGAATTTTCTGATTTTGCCTGTCCTTTTTGTAAGGCTTCTTTTCCAGCTCTACGAGAAGTTAGTCTAAGACACCAAGACCAGGTTAAAATAATTTTTCGCGACTGGCCAGGACATACGTTCTCCGTTCCTCTCGCACTCGCGGCTCATTGTACCGCCGAACAGGGAAAATTCTGGGAAATGCATGATAAACTTTTTCAAAATCAATCAGATACGTATGGTAGTGATAAAAATCAATTAGCGCTCCTCACTCAACAACTAGGTATATATAATGAACAATTTCAGCAATGTTTTGATAGTCAAAAATATCTTCCGCTCATTCGTAAGAATTTTACTGATTCGGAAAGTCTAGGCGTCGGCGGTACCCCAACATGGTTTATTAATGGCGAAAAAATTGAAGGACAACTTTCCGCAACTGATTTAGAAAAAATTATTAGCCCCTATCTTAAATAATGCTATGCGCCGCTTGATTACTATCATCTATATTGTGAATATTGTATCACTCAGCTTTTTTACGACTGATGTGTATGCAGGCGATAAGGATATTGGTTGTTGTAAAAAAACCGAAATTAATAATCCAAATGCCGTAACAACTATGCCTTCCACGAAGGCGGACTGCGATTTAACGGGCCAGCAAGGACCCTGGAGTGTAGAGTTTGATGTTAATTTAGTAGCTCGCGGTAATAAATGTGATGAACGACCAACTACCGAAGAACGTCAAGCAGCTGATCCAATCTCCATTGTTCCAGCTGTTTCTATTCCGGGAACAGATTTTATTTCTGGAAAATCAGTTGAAGTTAAGGATAGCACGGCCACCCTCGCTACCTACATTGTAGCTATTTTTAAATACTCAATCGGAGTTATTGGCATCATTGCGGCAATTGCTTTAATGATTGGTGGCATTTTGTGGTTATCGGCAGCTGGCAACCAAGAGCAAATTGGTAATGCTAAGAAAATGATCGCCTCAAGTATTATGGGAATGGTCCTAGCTTTTACCTCCTTTACTATTTTATCAATGGTTAATACCAATTTGGTTAATTTTAAAATTAATAAAGTACCGACAAAACCCTTTATAGATATAGCCCAAGATGGATGCTGTTTAAAAGGAGTGAGCACAGGCACAAAAACCAGTGAAGATTTAACTGAGGTGGCGTGCGCAGCCATCCCTGATACCACATTCTTTGCTGGATTAAAAGCTCTCAACAATGACTGTTCCGCTCCTACATTAAAATATTTCAAAGCCTGTGGAGATGGCGTTGATAAAAACACTGTATGCGCGGCTTTTAGTGGAGCAAAGGCGGTTGAAGACAAATACTGCACTAGATTACCTGATGCTCCGCGCTGTTCATCTGAACAAGTTTGTTGTAGTAATACTGAACCTGGAAAAAGTTGCGGAAATGACAAAGCGACGTGTCCCACGGGCAATGGTTATTGTATGGGTGGTATCTGTTTACCATGTAAAAGCAAAGGAGATTCCTGTACATTTTGGGAGGAATGTGCGAACGAGGAAGGTAAGTGCGGTGGGAGCTCCCACCGACAAATGTGTTTCTCATATGAACCTGAAGCCCCGGACCTGGCTATTTGCGATTTCAGTCCATACTACTAAAAGCTTCCTATGAGAAAAATATTATTCATTGCTGCATTTTTCCTATTAATTTTTAGTGCCACTTCTGTTCAAGCAGCTTCGGGTTGTTGTAAAATTATTAAAGAAACAGCGGTTTATGAAATAACTGCCTTTCAGGAAGTCTATATGACGATGCAGAGTGAGGACTGCGATAAACAAAAGGGACCTAATACCGAAGTAACTTTTGAGGAAGGCAAAGTAGCAAGTGCTGATAGTAAAAGTTGCGAGGATGCTACAGGAACAACAGGAGAATCACAACCCTCAAAACCGATTGCTCCACAGCTTCAGGTCTCGCTTCCCGGCTTTGAAAAATTTTCTGACGTAACTTGTGATAACCCAGAAGTTATCTGTGAAATACCATGGATCGCTGAATATATAAAAGCCTTTTATAACTATGGTTTAGCCATTATTGGTATATTATCAGTGATCGTTATGATGATTGGCGGGATTATTCGTATAACCGCCGGTGGAAACAACGCTCAGATTAGCCACGGAAACCAATATATCAAGGGTAGTATTCTAGGAATAATCTTTGCGTTTTGTTCCTATAGTATCTTATTTTTACTAAATCCTAATCTGACGATTTTAAAGCCGATAAATGTTAGTTATTTTGGAAAAATCGATCTGCCTGAAGGCTTTTCTGAGGTTATAAATGGAAGCGAAAGCTCTAACAATGATTCACCTACTCCTCAAGGCTGCCCAGATGCGAGTCAAATTATCCCTATCACTACAAGTTCTACTGGAGCAGCATCCATAACAGCCGAAGAAAAAGTATGGCTTGCTGGTAGTGTTACTGAATTCAAAAAAGTAGTAAAAATTGCACAAGAAAAATATGGAATTAAAATTAGAATTGCAAGCGCCCTTAGAAGTTATGAGCACCAAACGAGACTCTGGAACGCTGCACTAAAAAAATACGGAAGTGAAAAAGCAGCACGTCAATGGGTTGCTAAGCCATCTTGTAACTCACCGCACGTAAGAGGTGTAGCAGTTGATGCTTATCCTGTACCTGAAAATAATACAAATGTTACAAAACTTCAAAACGCCTTTAAAGAAGCGGGCTGGATACGTTATTGTAAAGAATATTGGCACTTTCAAATTCCTGGAGCTCCTCCTCAGGTGCCGTGTTCACCATAGATAGTATGAAAAAAACCGTATTTTTATTATCTCTCCTATTATTCCTATTCGGATTTTTTCCGTTTGTTATTTTTGCCCAAGACACCAAATTGCCAACTTTTACACCTCCTAATCTTAAAGTCTCAATTCCTGGTTTACAAGGTTTTGAAAAAGTTACTTGCCAAGAAGGTAATATTTGCAATATCCCCTGGCTTGGGCAATACATTGCTGGTTTGCAACGTTATGCTATTGGCATAGTTGGAATTATTGCAGTTATTGTATTAATGCTAGGCGGGATTATCTGGCTAACAGCGGCTGGGAATCCTCATCAAATTGATGAAGCAAAAAAAATGATTGCCGGAAGTTTGATCGGGCTTTTTCTAGTTTTTGGATCATATTCAATTTTATATCTTGTGAATCCAAACTTAACTGTAATGAAAAATTTACAGATTGGTTATATTAATAAAATTGATCTTGATGAGTTACTTGCTGAAATTACTTCTAGTGAAACGCTATCATCTACAAATGCAGCACGCTTAAATTCTCTAGATAAAGAAGGTATTATTCAACATCCAGCAGGATATAATAAAGACTCATACACTAAACTAAGTTGTAATAAGACTCTATTTGCCGGAGGCAAAAGCTTAGAATTTGGAACAACTGGTTACATAAAAGTTATTCCATGGGCAAATACAACAAAATTTTTCTGTGCTGTGGGATTAAATTGCACTTGCCCCAAGGGTCATACTTCTGATACTGCTTGTAATACTGGCAAAAATATAAAATGTAATTACTTTGATGTTTCAACCCCATACTGTAATAGAAATGCCGCCGGTAAAGAACCGAAGGCTGGCGATGTGGCAGCCGATCTTTCCTGCTTTTCTAAAGGAGATCAAATCTGCTTAACTGGGCCTAGGGGTAAAAAAACTTTAACCATTAATGACACTGGCTCGGCAATAAAAGGACGTAGATTAGATATCTTCACAGGCAATGATTACCAAGCTGCCTGTACAAGTACTGGCATTGTCAATGTAACTCTGGGTCCATGCAATTAATAATTACTATAATCATTACATATTTCTTAACTGCCATTCCGGCACAGGCAGTTAATTCACAATGTATTCAAGCTGAAATTAATGTTTATCCAACCTGTAATAATATCAACGGTGGCTATATCATTTCTTCAAATCAAGCATCGGATTGCGGTACCTCTAATAATCAACGAATCTGTTGTTGTCCTAAAGATATACTAACAGACATTAAACCAAAATATCTAATTATCGCTTCAGTCACTGGTTTTTTTGCTATACTTACAGGACTGGTATTTTTTTATAAAAAAAATGAATAAACTAAGAAAAATTTTTTTAGTAAGTATTTTTATTGGAGCATTATCTTCTCCCCTATTTTTTGCGCACGCCCAGGATAATCCGGCCCCCGATCTAGGTGCAAGTACACCAAAAGTTAGTCCACCAATTGACTTCCCAACACTGAGCGTTCATCTTCCTGGATTAAATTTTGATAAAGCTGTTTGTACAAGCACTGAATGTAGTAATAATTGGTTAGCTGAATATATTGAAGCACTATATCAATATGGTATTGGTATTATTGGTATTCTCGCTGTTATTACTATGATGATTGGTGGAATTCTTTGGCTAACTGCGGCTGGAAATGACCAACGTATCACTGATGCAAAAAAATGGGTTGGCGGAAGTTTAATGGGAGTATTAATCGCTCTAACTTCATATGTAATTTTGAATATGGTTAACCCGGCATTGACTGTATTATCGCCACTTAAAATAGATTACCTTAAAAATATAGATCTTCCCCACATGTTGTCACTGTCAGATACCGTTGCTAATGACGTAACTTCAGGAAGCATACAATCTCAAGGTGAGAACTGTTATTTTTCTACTTTCGGAAATAGTGACAATGAAGTACAAAAGAATCTCGTTCCTATTACTTTATTTGGGAAAAAATTAAGAGTACATAAATTAGCTAAAGAGGCGTTTGAAAAAGTCGACCAGGAAGTAAAAGGAAAAACAAACTATAATTTTTATTCAATCGGTGGTCAAGTGTGGAGAGCTAATGTAAATAATCCTGCAAAAATTAGTACACATGCCTTTGGAATAACTGTCGATATTAATCCTGATGAAAATCCTAATTACAAATCATCAGCTAAACCGTGTAAAAGTGATATCCCGGCTGTAGTTGTAAATGCTTTTAAAAAAAATGGGTTCCGGTGGGGAGGCGATTATAGAACTCGATGCGACGCAATGCATTTTGAATGGCTCGAACTTTGTAAAAAATAACATGAAAATTTCAATAAAGATAATCATTATCCTAATATTTGGATTCCTAACATTCCACCTCGTCACCCAAGACGGTGCCTATTGGACGCGCTTTAAAATGTATCGCCTACTTTTAACTAAACCGTTAGATCAGATTAGAAATGATTATGCTGAGAGACCTTGTGACTTCTTTACAGATCAAGAAAAGAAAGACGGTTATTTTGAGGCCTTTGTTACTGGTTACTGTAAACCGAAGGCAAGTGATTTTAATAATCGCCATGATTTTCTCTGTTCCACCTCTTTAAATTGTTCCTGTCCAAACGGTAAAGAAGTGGAAAAAAAATGTTCCTCCCCTTCCCTTTCTTGGCAAAGTTGCCTCGATTTTGATGAAACAAAAACTGATTATTGTCATCAAACAGCCTCAACGATAAAACCAGAAAGTGGTCACATTGCGGCGGATTGGAGCTGCTTTGCCAAAAATAGCCAAGTGGAAATTGAAGGAAAAAAATATAGCGTCACTGATAAAGGTGGTATTATTAAAGGCCGACGGTTTGATATCTGGTTTGAGGATTGTTCTGAAGCAAAAAATACCACAGGAATTTATAAAGTAACAGTTCCGTCTCTCAAATAATTCTATATTCTTTGAATTTATATATGATCTATTTCACAACCTACGCCAATCAAAAATTTACACTCTTAAATAACCATGGAGTGTATATTAGACGTGAACAAGTTGAAGCGGCTTTTAGTTTACCTGATAACAAAGGGCGAATTGGTAAATATCAAACAATCGAAAAAGAGGGTGTAAAAGTTATTTACCAAAAAGAGGGTGATTTAAAAAAAGTTATTACCTTTTATCCCCTCGCCTAGAAACAAGTATGCATTACGACTTGGAAGCAAATATCGTCAGTTGGGAAATTTCTAAAGGGAAAATTTACCGTGTCAAAGAAATTGGTAATTTCATTGTCCATCTTTCACGCGCCAGCAAACCAATTTTGATAGAAATCCTCGATGCTTCAAAATTCAAAACTAAACTTAGTAAAATTGAGACTATACAACAAATTAGCGAAGCTTTTAGTAACTAATTTTTAAAAAAATTAAGCAACCGCTTGCGCCTTAGTAATTTTTCTGGTTTCAAAACGAGTAATAACACCGTTTGTGTTTAAAATATCAGTTAAGATTTCAACCTGAGTTTTAGTAGCCATAGTATTTTCAATTCTATCAACTCTTTTCTCTAATCTATCAAACCGTTCATTAACTTCCGTTCTAAAAGAAGCAAATGATTCATGAATTACTTGTACTGCTTCATTAAGAGTATCAATAACATCGTCAACTGATTTTTTGAGTTCATTAATAGAATCCTTTAGTTCACGGTCAGACTTTTTAAGTTCATCGATCGAATTTCTGAGTTCTAAATCAGAATTTCTAAGTTCAATATTTGAATTCTTAAGATCATTTATAGAGTTTGTAAGTTCCAGATCAGACTGTTTAAGATCGTTTATTGAATTCCTAAGTTCAAGATCAGATTGTTTAAGCTCGTCGATGGAATTCCTTAGTTCTAAATCAGAATTTCTAAGTTCAAGATTGGACATTTTAAGCTCGTCGATGGAATTCCTTAGTTCTAAATCAGAATTTCTAAGTTCAATATTTGAATTCTTAAGATCATTTATAGAGTTTGTAAGTTCCAGATCAGACTGTTTAAGATCGTTAATAGAATCCCTAAGTTCCAGATCAGACTGTTTAAGATCGTTAATAGAATCCCTAAGTTCCAGATCAGATTGTTTAAGATCGTTAATAGAATCCCTTAGTTCACGATCGGATATTTTAAGCTCGTCGATTGAATTCCTTAGTTCTAAATCTGAGTTTTTTAGGTCGATATTAGAATTCTTTAAATCATTAATAGAATCTCTAAGTTCATTAAGAGAATTCATAACATCAATCAGTGTTGGCTCAATCTGAGACATATATTATTTGCTTTAATAACAGAGAGATAAAGTAGAGTATAGCAAAAATATAAAACCGCAGCAACATCAAAAAACCGCTCTAATCTGAGCGGTTTTTCTGTCCTTACTAAAAATACAAATTTATTCCTTTATCGCTTGCTTAAATCCCGTTCCAGCTGGAATCGGTCGGCCGATAATAACGTTTTCCTTCAGACCTTCAAGATAATCAATCTTACCAGTAATAGCAGCGTCAATTAATACTTTAGCGGTTTCTTGGAACGAGGCCGCTGATAAGAAACTATTAGTGGTTAAAGAAGCCTTGGTCATACCCATCAAAAGCTGACGACCCGAAGCAATCTTTTTACCGGCTTTTTCAACAATATCGTTCTGACGATCAAAGACTGATTTCTCAATAATTTCTCCAACCAAGAAGCTTGTTTCCCCACTATCTTGGATATAAATACGGGAGAACATCTGTCGAGCAATCGTTTCGATATGTTTATCGTTTAATGGCTGACCCTGTGAAGAGTAAACATATTGAATTTCTTTAACAATATATTTCTGTGTTTCAGCGAGACCACGAAGTTCATATAAGTGCTGTAAATCTAATGAACCATCACTAAGCTGCTGACCAGCTTCAACGGTTTCACCATCCTTAACCCAAACGTTAAAGGTTCGGGGAATAATATATTCTTTAGCTTTTTCAACCAAGGCAACCACCTTAATATATTTTTCTTCAGTCTTAACCACACCAGCCCGGGCGGCCGTAATAACAACTTCACCCGCTCTAAAGAGTTGAGTGCCCTCTTTAACTTTTTCTTGATCCTTAACTAAGACTTCAACTTTGGATTTTTTCTTTTTAACTCCCTTTTCATCCTTGTCAGCTTTTTCAGCATGAGCATTCTTCTCGGCCAACGTAGCTTCGGCAAAGTAATACTTATCAATTTCCTCACCTTCGTGCATGATTGAAACTAAACGATTTTGGTTATTACCTTCAGCCCGTAATTCTGTAACCATAACTTTACCTCCAACTTCAGCAATGAAGGCTTTACGTTTCGGTGAACGAGCTTCAAAAATTTCTTCAACCCGAGGTAAACCTTGAGTAATATCATCTTGATCCGCCACACCACCGGTATGGAAGGTACGCATGGTAAGCTGAGTTCCTGGTTCACCAATTGATTGAGCGGCAATAATACCAACCGCGGTTCCGAGCTTAACAAGCTTATTGTATGCTAAGTCAAAACCATAACACTTTTGACAGACACCACGATGTAATTTGCAATGCAGAATAGAACGAACCGTGGCAACAGGAAGATCTTCATTAACAAAGGTATCACCCAAATCTTCGCTTACTAATTCACCATTCTTTAGTAATACCTTGCCTTCGGCGTTCTTCAAATCAGCGGCCAAAAAACGACCAACAATACGTCGCAGTAATGGACGACCCATCTCATCACTTTCTTCCTTAGTCATCGTAATACCAGCATCACTACCACAATCTTCATCCATGATAACAACGTCTTGAGCCACATCAACTAAACGTCGAGTTAAGTAACCAGCATTTGAGGTACGCAACGCTGTATCAGATAAACCTTTACGTACACCGTGCGTCGCAATAAAGTATTCTAAAACATCAAAACCTTTTTTAAAGTTTCCTTTAACAGGCAATTCAATAATTTTACCAGATGGTGAAGTAACTAATCCTTTCATACCGAGAATCTGAGTTAACTGCGCCCATGATCCACGAGCGCCCGATTCAATCATTGAGAAAACGGGACCATTCTTATCAAGACTCGTGGTACAAATAAGTGTGACTTCCTCCTTAACCTTCGTCCATAATTCAATGGTTTTACTATAACGTTCACTTTCTGTTAATAACCCATCATCATAATAATTCATGATTTCTTCGGCTTTACCTTCAGCCGTGGCAATGAGTTCATGAACATTCTTGAAATCTGGCAAGTCACCCATACCCCATGACAAACCACTGCGAGTAATATAGGCAAAACATTCTTTCTTCATCTCATCAAGTAATTGAACGGTACGGGTTTCACCATACTGACGATAGCATTCTTTTATCATGCCTTTTACCTTTCCTTTGCCAACTAATTCATTCACATAACGGAGTCCTTCTGGTAATACATCATTAAAAATAATCCGACCAACGGTCGTTGTTAACATACCGGTTCCTTCGAACATGACATTAATATTCTCTCGCAAACGTATACCTCCAAGTTGATACGCGGCTTTGGCTTCTAAGGGAGAATAAAAATTACGAACTGCCTTAGTATTTTCTTCTTCTAAGCTTGTCATATAGAAAGCTCCCCAGACAATATCTTTATCAGGCGCCACGACTGGATCACCAGTGGCTGGTTTAAGTAAGTTATGTGAAGCCAACATTAAATCGCGAGCTTCAGCAATCGCTTCTTCGGTCAACGGGACGTGAACAGCCATTTGGTCACCATCGAAGTCCGCATTAAAAGCGGTACAAACTAAAGGATGAATTTGCAGGGCTAAACCTTCAATTAAAATTGGACGGAAAGCCTGAATACCTAAACGGTGAAGGGTTGGCGCGCGATTTAAGAGCACGTAGGCGCCTTCAATAATTTCTTCCAGAATATCCCAGACTTCATCATGACCAGCTTCGATATAGCGAGAAGCAGATCGAACATTATGGACGATTTCTCTTTGAATTAATTTTGAAATAATAAACGGCTTAAAGAGTTCAATCGCCATACGTTTTGGTAACCCACATTGGTCTAAACGTAAATTTGGATTAACAACGATAACGCTACGTCCTGAATAATCGATACGTTTACCAAGTAAGTTCTGACGGAAACGACCCTGCTTTCCTTTTAAAGAATCAGCTAAAGATTTGAGCATGCGCTTTTGTCCGGTCGAAGCAACGACTGTTTTCCCATGTCGGATTGAGTTATCAATCAATGCATCAACTGCTTCCTGTAACATACGCTTTTCGTTACGACAAATTACTTCCGGAGCATTCAATTCTAATAACTGTTTCAAACGGTTGTTACGGTTAATGATACGTCGATATAAGTCATTTAAGTCTGAAGTAGCAAACCGTCCACCATCAAGAGCAACCATTGGACGAAGATCGGGTGGAATAACTGGAACAACTTTCATTACCATCCAGGCTGGGTTAACGTTATTTGATTTTAGGTTCTTGAAAAACTTCAACCTCTTAATCAACTTTTCCTTTTTAGATTCCACTGCGTCAACCAAGATTTTTTCTAAGTGCTTAATCTCTTTGGCTAAATCAAGACGTTCGAGTAAAGAACGAACGGCCTCCGCTCCAATTCCGGCACTAAAAATATGACCGTACTTCAAACTTAAATTCTGATAAATATTTTCAGAAATAATCGTTAACGGTTTTAAGTCTTTTAATTCTTTTTGTGCCTGACTAAAAGCACCGTCAAGACCTAACATTTTTTCATCACGAATTTTTTCCAAAGCCTCAATTTCTTGTTCCGCTTTATCAGTCACTTCGAGTTGACTCTTACCTTCTTTAGTCATTTTAGCTTTTTCCGCCTTGATTCTTGAAGCTTGTTCATTAAAATCACTATCCAAAGATTTTTTCTTAGCTTTATATTCTAACTTAATTTGTTCGATGGTCGCTTGCTTTAATTCTTCATTAACATCAGTGATAATAAAGCTGGCAAAATAAACAACTTTTTCCAACGACTGCATAGAAAGGTCCAAGGCCAAACCAACCTTTGAAGAAAGACCGCGCAAAAACCAAATATGAGTAACCGGAGTTTCTAATTTAATATGGCCCATTCGTTCCCGACGAACTAAACTACGGGTAACTTCAACGCCGCATTTATCACAAATAATGCCCTTGTAACGAATCTTTTTATATTTACCACAGTAACACTCCCAGTCTTTTGAGGGACCAAAAATACGTTCACAAAATAAACCGTCTTTCTCAGGTTTCTGAGTTCGGTAATTAATAGTTTCCGGACGAGTTACTTCACCGTGAGACCAGGCAAGAATATTTTCAGGAGAGGCCAATTTTAACTTAATGGCTTCAAAATCATTACTTTTTAATGGGTTGTTCATATATGTATGGCTTTATTTAAACAGCTTCCTGTTCTTCTTGTCTTGGGAGTGGAACAACCGGTGGACGAGGCGGTTCAAATTCTTCATTTGTTTTCTCAAGGACAATCGGTTCATTATTTTTATCAAGTAGTTCAACATCAAGACCTAAACCTTTCAATTCTCGAACTAAAACGTTGAATGACTCTGGTACATTTAATTTTTTAATAACTTCACCCTTAATAATCGCTTCGTAGGCTTTAGAACGACCGGTAACGTCATCTGATTTAATAGTCAAAATTTCTTGTAAGCTATGCGCAGCACCATAGGCTTCTAATGCCCATACTTCCATTTCCCCGAAACGCTGACCACCGAATTGAGCTTTTCCACCCAATGGTTGTTGAGTAATTAACGAGTACGGACCAATTGAACGTTGGTGAATTTTATCTTCAACCATGTGATTCAATTTCAACATGTACTTATAACCAACCGTTACTTTATTATCAAAACGATCACCACTCTTACCATTAAATAAGGTAACTTTACCATCAATCGGTAAACCAGCTTTTTCTAATTCTCGGCGAATAATATCCTCGTTAATTCCATTCAACGGAGGAGTCGCTACTTTATAATTTAATTTCTGAGCGGCAAAGCCAAGATGAGTTTCTAATAACTGACCGAGGTTCATACGTGAGACAACACCTAATGGGGATAAAATAATATCAATTGGTGTTCCGTCTTCTAAGTACGGCATATCTTCGCGTGGAACAATCTTTGAAACAACTCCCTTGTTTCCGTGACGACCAGCCATTTTATCACCAGCGCGAATTTTTCGAAGGTTGGCAACGGTAACTTGAATAGACTGAATAACACCGGCAGAAAGTTTATCGCCTTGTTCGCGAGAGAATATTTTAACATCAACAACTTTTCCATGTTCTCCATGTTCAAGATATAAAGAAGAGTCACGAACATCTTTAGCTTTGTCACCAAAAATGGCTCGTAATAATTTTTCTTCAGCTGATAATTCGGTTTCACCTTTTGGGGTAATTTTACCAACTAAAATATCACCGCTTGATACCTCAGCACCAATACGGATAATACCTCGTTCATCAAGGTTATTTAACTTTTCTTCAGCAATATTTGGAATGTCATTAGTAACAACTTCGGCGCCTAATTTTGTATCGCGAACATCAATTGTATAATGTTCGATATGAATTGAAGAATATAAATCTTCTTTTACTAAACGTTCGGAAATAATAACGGCGTCTTCATAGTTAAATCCTTCCCAAGTCATAAAGGCGACCAACACGTTATTTCCTAAGGCTAATTCGCCAGCGTCAATAGCCGAAGCGTCCGTTAAGATCTGGCCTTTAGTGACATGGTCACCACGGCTAACAATCGGTCTTTGGTTAATACAGGTCGAAGCGTTTGATCGTAAAAATTTACTGAGTTTATAAGAATAATCTTTTCCCTTTTTATCACGAATAACAATTTGCGTACCGTCGGCGCGAGTTACCTCGGCATCAGCATCCGCTAAAACGACGTGACCGGAATCAGCCGCGGCACGACCTTCAACACCTGTTCCAACAATCGGCGCTTTCGCAGCAATCAATGGAACAGCTTGACGTTGCATGTTTGTTCCCATTAAGGCACGAATACCGTCATCATGTTCAAGGAAAGGAATTAATGAAGTTGCCACGGAGACAATCTGATTAGCGGCCACACCAACTAAATCAATTTTAGAAACGTCTTCGATGGCTGGCTCTCCAAATTTTCGAACCTCGGCTTTTTCAGAAGTGAAATAACCGTTCTCATCAACCGGCGTAGTGAAAGCTGTGGAAATATATTTTTCTTCTTCAAAGGCATCTAAATAAACTATTTCATCAGTAATATAACTCTTGCCCTTAGCATCTTTAGCTACCTTACGGTATGGAGCCTCAATAAAACCATAATTATTTAAACGAGCATAGCTAGCAAAGTGACCAACTAACCCAATATTTGGACCTTCTGGAGTAGCAATCGGACAAATACGACTGTAGTGAGTGGTGTGTACGTCACGAACTTCAAAACCAGCCCGTTCGCGGGTTAAACCACCAGGACCCATCGCTGATAAACGTCGCTTGTGCTCTAATTCGGCTAAGGGATTAGTTTGGTCCATGAACTGTGAGAGCTGGGAAGACATGAAGAATTCCTTAACCACGCTCATAACCGGACGAGCGTTAATTAATTTATTCGGACTCAAAGATTCGAGTTCCATGATACTCATCTTATCTTTGATAATACGTTCCATCCGAGCCAAACCTATACGAGTTTTGTTTTGAATCAATTCTCCAATTGCTCTAACTCGACGATTACCTAAGTGGTCAATATCATCTTCTCTTTCCTGAGTAATATTTAAACGAATAATTTCAGAAATAATTGCCACCAAATCTTCCCGACGCAAAATACGAGTAGATTTATTATTAGGAATATCGAAACCAAAGCGCTTATTTAATTTATAGCGACCTACTCGGTCAAAGTCATAACGATCAAAACGGAAAAACATTGAGTGAATTAACTGCTTAGCGTTATCAGCGGTCGCCAAGTCCCCTGGTCGAATACGCTTATACACTTCAATTAAGCCTTCAGCTTCATCCTTAGCGGTATCTTTACCAAGCGTCGCTTCAATATAATTTACTTCGCCTTGATTAACTTCGGTAAATAGATTACGGATTTCTTCATCTTCACCAAATCCAAAAGCCCGCAATAGCGCGGTAACCGCAACTTTACGTTTTCTATCAATACGAGCCCAGATAACACCGGAAGCATCTGTTTCTAACTCAATCCAAGCACCTCGGTTAGGAATAATCTTAGCGCCGTAATATTTTCGGCCCCGAATCTGTTCAGCCGAAAAAATAACACCAGCCGAACGAATTAATTGTGATACAATGGCACGCTCAATTCCGTTAATAATGAATGTCCCATTCTTAGTCATTAATGGAAAATCACCAAGGAAAACTTCCTGAGTATTTTTTTGACCAGTCTTTTTATTTAATAGAGTTGTCTCGACGCGCAGCGAAGCTTCATACGTAACATTTTTGGCTTTGCTTTCGGCTTCGTCAAATTTAGCTTCATCTAAATAATATTTGCCAAAATGAAGCTCCAATTCACGACCGATAAAGTCGGTGATTGGAGAAATTTCATCAAACAGATCAGCTAAGCCTTCTTTAAGAAACCAGGCATAGGAATCTTTTTGTACTTCAATTAAATCAGGCATTGGGATCACAGCGTCCTGACTTGTGAAATACGTTCGAGCCGAGAGAGAACGAACAGCGGAGGAAGACTTGGGCATAATTTCTTTCTTAATTCTTAATTATGACAAACGACTCAATCGCGCAATTGAGACGTGGTCATGAATAAAATATTTAGTTAAGGAGAGCCGAAAGAGCCACGGGTGTAAAAATATATTTTTCAAAAACTGTCGCTAAAAACAAAAAAACGGCCTATTATTAGAAATCAGTGATTGGCGGACTGAAAACAACTCTTGGCCGAGCAAATTGTTATAATAATATCAAAATGTAATAAAACGTGAAGTAAATAGCTATTCTAGATTAACAATTATATTCTAAAATGTCAACTGTTTTACGAAGGTAAAAATAATCTTGTCAAGTATCCTATTTTTTATTTAATGTTAGCATTTTTTATCTTTTAGTCGGTCTTTGGAGATTAAGTTGGGCTAAGCTTATCCACAGCTAAATACCCCAAAGCTTCTAATTCTTCCCGAGAAACCCGACGGTCATCCCAGGGCTCCTTAGTTCCCCTCGCCCGACAGATGGCCTGTTCACTTCCCTTACCGGTAATTAACACGATGTCACCTGGTTGAGCCTGGGCAAAGGCTTTTCTGATTGCCTCACGTCGATCCAAGAAAGTAAATAAATCACTATTTAAACGTTTACTTGTTTGTTCAGCACCAGCGGAAACTTCCGCGATAATAGCCCCCGGATTTTCATCATACGGATCTTCATCAGTAATAATCACAATATCGGCTTTGCGACCGGCAATTTCGCCAAGTACGGCCCGACGGGATTTATCTCGTCCCCCACCAGCTGATCCTAAGACATGAATAATTCGTTGATGAGGCAAACTATCAACTGTTTCATATAATTTACTAACGGCTTGCGGCTCAAAAGCGTAATCAACTAAAACGGTGAATGGTTGACCGGCTTCAATTCGTTCTAAACGACCTGCAACTCCTTGAATTTTTTCTAAACCAATTTTTAATTTTTCGAAAGCTATATCTTGAGCCAAACCAACACTAATCGCGGCCAACATATTTTTTCGATTAAACGAGCCAAGCATATTAACCGCCACCTCTCCTTGTTTAAACGTCAGAAACGAGCGTCCTTCCACCTTACTAATTGAGGCCACAATTTCTTGAACTTCAGAATTAAAAACTGGTTTCGGTTTTCCAATTTCCGCTAAACGATAGACCCATTTTTGTTCGGCCCAAAAATCTAAGAAATAAGGAGCCGCTTCATCATCGCCATTAACAATAATTGTTTTCTTGATTCGCTTTAACTCAGTTTTCTGCAAACCACTTTTTGGTTTACGGATTTTTAAATTCTCATCCGCATATTTTGTTTTGCCATTTTTAAGATGAGCAAATAACATTCCCTTGGCTTCTTTATAATTTTCAAAACTGCCATGGGCTTCGATATGCTCAGGATACAAACAGGTAAACAAAACCATGTCATAATTTATAAAACGGTGGCGATATTGAACAATGCCTTCGGAAGAAGTTTCAATCACCGCGTAGTGACATCCATTC
This sequence comes from bacterium, assembly GCA_035438725.1. Taxonomy (GTDB): domain Bacteria; phylum Patescibacteriota; class Patescibacteriia; order Patescibacteriales; family Patescibacteriaceae; genus Patescibacterium. The sequence continues at coordinate 29,710 of DAORIW010000004.1, forward strand.
TCGACCATTTGGCGAAGCATTTTATGGGTAAATAAACGACCGACCATGGTCATTTTTTTATTATTCAACCATTCATTGTTGCCATCACTAAACATGGCCGTTGACGTATAGCCAACTTTATAACCAGCATCTTGCAACATTTTAGCAATCAAGTAAGTAGTAGTCGTTTTTCCAGTAGTACCTGTAACACCAATCACAATCAATTTTTCACTGGGCCAGCGGTAGATAATATTAGCCACTACACCCAAAAAGAAATGATACAGAGGCCAGAGAAGTGAAAAAACTTTTTTAGGAATATATCGCTTAATAGTTATAAGTAATTTGTCCATAATACTAGATTAATCGCCAAAGTCGTCGGAATACAGTATAGCCTGCGTACGCGAGTGGAGCAAGCGGCATATCAAAGGTTCCGGGGTAATCAATAATTTCTCCACCGAAGCCCAACTTAAAACGAGTTACGCCCGGCCATTTTTTTTCATCAATACCATGCCAATCATAATACATATAACCAGCAGAACAGGCTTCTAAAATTGATTGCCAATGCAAAAAATAAGGAGCCATTAAATCTCTTTTCTCTGAAGATGAAGCCCCATGAACATAGGTAACGGTGTCTCCAAAATATGCCAGTAAACTACCAGCTAATATTTTATTATCATGCCAGACGGTGACGAGCTCAACCGTATTACTTTTAATCATCGCCTGATAATATTTTCTTCCGTGCACACGAAAACCGTCACGTTGTCTCGTCTCTTCTAATAAATCTAAAAAAGCTTCAGCATTCTCTGGTCCTTTTTTGAGTGTTAATTTCTTTTTTTGCGCTAAACGAATATTATATCTTGTTTTCTGATGCATACCACTCAGGATCTTTTCTCCTGACCCAACGAGCGATAAAAGCAATGTACGGTTTGGCTGAATGTTAATTGTTGGTCGAAGTTTATTACTTTCAAAACGACTCACTGGTTCAAGCCGAATGAATAATGCTTTTGGATCAATCTCTTTAATTGCATCACGTAAGTCATTAAAAAAAATATTACTTTCCTGAGTATTTTCAAAAAAAGGCGACCGCGGTAAGTACCAATACGATCGGTTAAAAGGTAGTTTATGACGAATCAGAAGATATAATTTTTCTTTGTTGTCGTCTCCTAAAATAACTATTCTCTGTCCGCCTTCTTTTTGAAACTGCGCCCAGCGACTCGATTGGGTAAATTGGGCGTGCCGTAACGATCCGCTGTAGGAATCAAGCAGGCGCAAATGCTCTTCAGTTATGAGTAATTGACGAAAAGCCATGTTTCTATCTGATATGTTTTAAGGCTTCTCTAATTCTATTGGCACTATCAGTTATCGAGGAATCAATTCGATTCAAGGCTTCACGAGCCTGAACGATTGAGTAACCAAGGCTCACTAAGGCTTCAATTTCTTCACCGTGAGTTGAATCACCACTCATGATTGATTGATCCAGTTTACCTCTTAACTCTAATATAATTCGTTGAGCAGTTTTCCCGCCGATACCAGAAACTTTCGTTAACATACCGTCATCCCCTTTGGCGATCGCTTGTCGAAGCGCGTCGGTGGGCGCTAAGCCAAGAATAGCCAAACCTGATTTTGGCCCCACGCCGGAAACTGAAATTAAACTTTGAAATAAGGAAAGCTCATCGGCTTTTTTAAACCCATATAAATCAGAAGCATCTTCTCGAATATGTTGATGTAAAAATAATTCTACCGACTCTCCTTTAGTAGTTTCAGACAGACAGGTTTTAGTAACATTAACCTGGTAACCAAGGTCATGAACATCAACTAATAAATAGTCGTCACCTTTTTGTAAAATTATTCCTCGTAGAAATGAGAGCATAGATGTTATCCCTGTCCCGTATCACGTACGGGATAAACTTAGCAGAGATCCAGTTAAAGAATTATTATTTATTAAATCTTTGTCCCCGCCTACGCGGGGATGACAGAAATTATTTCCGCTTTATTCTAATCAATCCGGAAATTGGAACAACCTTAATTCCCTGCTTTTCCAATTCATCTAAGAATAAATTCATTCCTAAAGAGTCCGAAGACATATGACCGGCGATAACAACATTGATATGATGTTTCTCGGCTTCTTTACGATGCTCTTCACTCATGTGCATACCAATAATTGTTCCAATACCGGCTTGAGACATTTTTTCATAAATTTCTTTGGAGCCATTCGTACCGCCGGTGAACTCAGTCACCACTACTTTACCAACACTGGCTTCCTCATGACCAACAAATAAACGAGGGGCCATACCGTTCTTCGCCGCTTCTTTATATTCCGGAATTGTTTTTAGTAATTTTAGAATATCGCCAACGCGGTCAATGTTCTTTTTATTTTTTTCTAAAAATTTCACCATGAACATGGCCGCCATGTTGTCCTGAATTGTATGGCAACACATGAAATCCAAACCAAGCGTTCGCGCCATATCAAGACTGCGGTTATGGTTAATTGGTGCAACGCCCCGACTCACTTCGCTAATGCGCGGTTTAATTACCGCTTCAGCGACGTTAATCGGTACACCGTACTGAGCAAGTACTTCAGCTTGTAAGGACATAACATCATGTAAATCTGATAAGCCACGACCTTCGGGATGGTGAGCAATCACTAAATCAACATCACCCATTTGTTTAGCAAGTAATAATTCAGAGCCACCAATATCAATTCCGGCCATGACTTTTTTAATAGTTTTTCGGCCAGTATCAACTAAGATTCTCGAATCACTGTACGGGTTAGTTAATTTAATTGAATCAAATTCTTCTTTAGCTTCTTTAGACAAGCGATCATATTTTTCTTTAACGCGTGCTAAATTCTTTTTTACTTTAGCTTCACCACGCAGGTCATTTTTAGTACCGAGTTGAATGGCAAGTTGTTGGATTTGTTGGAGGGTCATATGTTTTTTTGTCATCCCCGTCCTGGATCAAGTCCAGGATAAACTCGGCGGGGATCTAGGCAGGGTTAATTATAAGATTCTAGTGGATAAATATCGAAAGCGACTTCTTCATAAGGATGAACTTCTTTCATAGCCTCAATCACATCTTCAATAAATTTTCGTTCACAGGTAATTTCTATTCTTTCTTCAATCACTTCTTCTAGCTTCCCGACTTCTCCGATTGCCGGATTTGCCCCCGGGTTTGGTATAAATCTTCCAATACCTTTAGAAGAAAAAGTACAGTGGGTATAATTACCTATTTTACCACCGCCCGCCTTAGCCATTTCTTCTCTCACAATATTAGCATGAGATTCAGGAACAAATACTATTATTTTTACAATATTAGATTGTTCCATATTAAGATATTTTTAAACCCCGTAAAGCCGCTACTCGTTCTTCAACTGGCGGATGACTCATAAATACTTTAGTAAAAAAACCAACTTTTTTTCCACTATCTTCTTTAAAGGGCGAGGCGAAATATAAATGAGCCGTCGCTCGATTAGCAACTTCCAAAGGTTCCTGATCTTGAGAAATTTTTTCTAACGCCCGAGCTAGACCTTCAGGATACCGAGTTAACATTGCACCGTCAGCATCAGCTAAAAATTCTCTTTTTCGAGAAATTGCTAATTGCAACAGAGAAGCAAATAACGGGGCAAGAATTGCTAAAACTAAGGCGGCAATTGTAATAATGATTTGCAATTGAGCGGGCTGATTATCATCGCTTCGTCGACGTCCACCAAATACGCTCCAGCGCAGAAAAAAGTCAGCCAGTAAAACCACCACACCGACTAAAACCGTGGCAATAGTGGCTACTAATATATCTCGGTTACCAATATGTGATAGTTCATGAGCAATTACCCCTTCTAATTCTGTTTTTTCTAATTTTTGTACTAAGCCCGTCGTCATAGCAATCGCCGCGTGTTCAGCGTTTCGTCCGGTAGCAAAAGCGTTAGGAGCAGTATCATCAATTAAATATATTTTTGGCACCGGTAATCCGGCTGTTATGCAAAGATTTTCTACCAATCTATAAATTTCTAAATTGCTTTCTTGAGTTAAGAGATGAGCGTTACTCATGGTTAAAACAATTTTATCACTGTACCAGTAGCTAATAAAACTAGAAACAAAACTAAACCCAACCGCGTAATATAGAATTTTTGAATCGCCTAACGCCTGGCTAAAAACGAAACCAAGTAAGATTACCACGACAAAGAAGACTAACATCAGTAGCCAAGTTTTTCTTTCGTTTGAGGCGATGTGGGTGTAGAGGGATGGCATGTTATTATTGTGATTCAATCACTGTTTTTAATTTTTCTAATATATCTAAAGTAAATGGTTCATTAAGATCACCTGAGGTAACCCATTCAAAGTACTCTAACTCAGTCGCATTATTTTCTACAGTCTTATATGTATACCTAACTCTATAATCTGAATGTAGTGATTCTAATTCAAAGACTTCATTAGGTATGTATCGGGAAACTATATATTCAGATACTTCTTCAAATCTATTTGTATTGCTATATCTGGTTCCTAATTTAATTGGCAAGTTAGCCTCCTCTTTAACTATAATATCAACCCATAAAGGGGTATTGTCAGGATTAATAGTAAACTCAAAAACCATAACGATAGGACGATCAATTTTTATTTTTAATTTATTCTCTTTCATATATTAAAAATTCATCTTATACCAATCTAAATTATATATATCTTGGATTAATTTTCTTTCTCCTTCAGCCCAAGTTCGATTATTCTCTAGTTTTAATAATTGAATAGCTTCTTTAACATGTTCTTCACTTTGTCCTTCAATTTCTAGATATGCTGGCATGCCTGGATATTGATCAATATCAAATATCCAATCTTTCAGAGAAAAAGAAGTTCGGTCTTTTTCTTGATGAGCATATTTTTCAAGTCCTAATTCTTCAAATAAATCTGATAACTTTTCTGGTTCAGGAACTAAAAAATTAATCTCTTTGTGTTTACGAGCTACTCCTAAAATATCTGACTTTGCTTTCCATGTAACTTCATTCTTTCCCTCTGAATTTGTTCTAATTCGTAAAAACCATGGATCTTCTCCTTCTTGTATTCCCTTTATTCTATACCAATCAACCACTAATCTAGTTTTCTGCGTTTGATGTGCATTTAATGCAACCAACGATTTTTCTACACTAGCTTGATCAATATCTAGAATTTTAGTTTCGATTTCATTCATATTAAAACCCAACCTTCACATTCTCCTTCTCATCGGCTGCTGCTTCAAAGAATGCACGAGCCTTAAAACCTAACATGTTACCAATCGTGTTTGTTGGAAAAACTTCCAACTTAGTATTGAAGTCACGAACGTTAGTATTATAGAAACGACGTGAGGCTTGAATTTTATTTTCAGTGTCAGATAATTCGCGTTGTAATTCTAAAAAGTTAGTATTAGCTTTCAAATCTGGATAGGCTTCTGATAAGGCAAAAATAGATTTTAATGTTCCCGACAAAGTATTTTCTGCTTTTTCTAATTCTTCACGGTTACCAGATGACTGAGCTTGCATCGCACTGTTACGAGCAGCAATTACTCGGTCTAAAGTTTCTTTTTCATGAGAAGCATAACCTTTTACTGTTTCCACTAAGTTTGGGATAAGGTCATGACGACGCTTTAACTGCACGTCAATATCGGCCCAAGCTTCATCAACTTGATTTTTCAAACGAATTAAACCGTTGTACATACCAATAACAATCAAGGCAAGTACAACAATTACTCCTAAAATAATCCATGTAATCATATATTTACTGTTATATCTTATTAATTAATAAGTAAATTAAGGCCTCCTCAACCGTATATTCAAGGCTTTCTTCTCCCTTATATATACGTATCTCAGAGCTTAATGTATCACTTTTTAGATCTTTGTCATATTCAGCAAACACCGCTTGAGCCATGGGATGTTCCGATGACCATGATAAAACTATTCGGTCTTCAATCGTCATTTCCGCCTGCTTTCGCAGTCCATTAACTAAACGAACAATCTCCCGCTTCATTCCTTCTTTTTTCAACTCCTCAGTTAATTCTGTATCAAGCACAACTTTTTCTTCAGCACTTTTCTTAAAAATAACTTCCTTAATATTTAATTCATCTTTTATTAAATCAAGTAATTCTTCATTATCAATTATTAATTTTTCACTTTGAACTGTTATTTTTTGTAATGGTTGGCGAACTTTAATTTTTAATTCATCTCGTTTTGCTAATCCCATTTCCACAACTCTACGAACTGTTTCCATGTCTTCAATAACTTGTGTATTTATTTTTTCAGCGTGTGGCCAACTCTCTAAATGAACACTTTGCTTATTATCTGCAAAATTATTCTTGGTAACTTTCTGCCAAAGTGCTTCAGCCGTGAACGGTGTGAACGGTGCCATCACTTTTGTTAGTTCGATTAAAATATATTTTGTGGTTTCAAGAGCAGCTTGTTTTTCATTTCCCTCTTCTTTAAAACGATCACGTGAGCGGCGAAGATACCAGGTTGAAAGTTCATCAATAAATTCCGTAATCGACCGCATGGCTTTAGGCAAATTGTATTCACTCATCGCCTTAGTCGCTGTTTCAATTAATATGTTTAGGCGAGCAATAATCCATTGATCTAAAATATTTTCTGATTTTGAATTTCCTGTTTCGTCACCGGCATACATTTCATAAAACGAATAGACATTCCATAAAATCATAATATTTTTTCGCAAGGCTTCCTGTACTCCCTTTTCTGAGAAATTCATATTCTCAGCTTGCATAACCGGCGCCGCTAATAAATAGGCACGCAAAGCATCTGCCCCATATTTATCCATTAATAAATTTGGATCTGGGTAATTCTGTAACCGTTTACTCATTTTCTTTCCGTCTTCGGCTAATACTGTTCCATTAACAATGACATTCTTAAAAGCCGCTTTATCAAATAATGAAGTTGCTAACACATGAAGATAATAAAACCAGGTGCGTGTTTGATCAATGCCTTCCGCAATAAACTGCGCTGGAAAATTATTTTCAAATTTTTCTTTATTCTCAAATGGATAATGAACCTGAGCGTACGGCATTGAGCCACTATCAAACCAGGTATCCAGAACATCGGGTACCCGACGCATTGTTTTTCCGCAGGTACAAGTAAAGGTAATTTTATCAACGAAATGTTTATGAAGATCAGTTACTTTCTCTCCACTCGCCTCTTCTAAGTCTTTTGCTGAACCAAACACCTTTATTTCATTACATTCTTCGCAACGCCAGATTGGAATAACCGAAGCCCAAAAACGTTGACGACTAATTGACCAATCCCGAGCTCCTTCAAGCCAATTACCAAAACGACCTTCTTTTATATAATCAGGTGACCAATTTATTTCTTTAGCGGCTTCGAGGGTCTTATCTTTTACTTTTGTGACAGACACAAACCAAGAAGACGTCGCATAATTTATTAATGGTGTATCACAACGCCAACAATGCGGATAACTATGTTCATATTTTTCTTTGAAGAACAAAAGTCCCTGAGCCGCTAAATATTTTATAATAGCAACATCAGTTGAAGTAACATCTTCGATTGGTTTAACATGGAGTCCAACAAAATCACTTGCTTCTTTTTTCATTATGCCGTTCATCCCGACATGCTGAATAAATGGTAATTTCTTTTCTTTACTCAAGTTCAAATCGTCTTCACCAAATCCCGGCGCAATATGAACAATCCCTGTTCCCTCTTCTTCACTAACAAAATCACCGGCGTAGACTTTCCAACCATTTTCATGATTTTCTAAACTTGTATCTTCGGAATAATAAGGAAAAAGTGGTTTATATTTTTTACCAATCAAATTTCCTGCATTAAGCGACTCAACATTATAAGCCTTTATTCCCTTAAACTCTAATAAATCAGTTCCTTCTATGCGTACAAAGTCAAATCTTTTATCATTCCGTGGATTTCCAGTGATATAAGTTTCGCCTTCTTTATATCGAGGGTCCTCAGATTCTTTCACAGTAAATTTTATATATTCATGATTTTCATCTGAACTAACCGCTAACGCCACATTCCCTGGTAATGTCCAAGGAGTTGTTGTCCAAGCAAGTAAAAAAGTCCCCGGCTCGTCTACTAATTCAAACTTTGCAATCACCGACAAATCTTTTATATCCTTATAGCCTTCACTGACTTCAGCTTGCGATAAAGTTGTTTCACAGCGCGGACAAACATACATCGAACGATAGCCTTCGTAGACTAACCCTTGATCATATAATTTTTTAAATACAAACCACACTGATTCCATGAAGGATAAATCCATAGTCTTGTAATCATTTTCCATATCAACCCAGCGACCGAGTTTCTGCATCGACGCTTTCCATTCTGGAACATAACTCAAAACTTTAGAACGACAAAGCTCATTAAACTTTTCAATTCCCATTTCCACAATCTGTTGCTTGTTAGTAATCCCTAATTCTTTTTCAACTAAATTTTCAATTGGCAGTCCATGACAATCCCAACCCCAGCGACGTTCAACACGAAAACCATTCATCGTCCAAAAACGTGGCACGACGTCTTTCATAACGCTGGCAACAATATGACCGTAATGAGGAGTACCGGTCGCAAAAGGCGGACCATCATAAAAAGTATAGTTACCCTGCGGTGCATCACGATTTACTGATTGTTCAAAAATCGCGGCTTCTTTCCAAAAATCACGGGCTTTTTCTTCCTGATCTAAATAAGTTGGTTTTTTATCTTCCATATATATCATTAAACAAAGTATCAATACTTTACTCTAAAAATAGCCCTTTGTCAAAGCGTTTTAATTGAATTTTACCCGAATATCTGCTATAATTATTTGATTATGTTAACTCTCTCCTCCTCATTCAAGCCCACGGGCGACCAACCTGAAGCAATAAAAAAACTAGTGGCAGGTCTTAAAAAAGATTATGACAAACAAACGCTGTTAGGGGTTACGGGCTCCGGTAAAACCTTTACGATGGCGAATATCATCGAGCAGGTTCAAAAACCAACTTTGATTATTTCTCATAATAAAACCTTAGCCGCTCAGCTCTACGGCGAGTTTAAAGCTTTTTTTCCCGATGCTGCCGTTCATTATTTTGTTTCCTACTACGACTACTATCAGCCCGAGGCCTACATCCCTCATAGTGATACCTATATTGAAAAAGAAGCAACGATTAACGAGGAGATTGATCGACTGCGACATGCCGCTACCCAGTCTTTAATTAATCGCCGCGATGTGATTATTGTCGCCTCGGTTTCTTGTATTTACGGTTTAGGAGAAAAAGTTGATTATTTAGCCTTAAGCCAATCGTTTTCAGCCGGCCAAATCATGAAACGAAATGAAATTCTCCGTCGCCTTATTAAAATTCAGTATGTTCGTAATGATAAAGAATTACAGCGTGGTCAGTTTCGGGTTCGTGGCGATAGAATTGATATTCATCTTGCAACTGGTGAAGCGATTGTTCGTTTAAGTTTATTTGGTGATGAAATTGAAAAAATTATTGTTTTTAATATTCGTCCTGATAAAGATGCCGCCTGGTTAATGCAACTCGATGATCGCAAAGGACAATCATTACAACGTATCAGCATTCTACCCGCCAAACATTTCATGACCACCGAACCAAAACTTAATGACGCTGTTATTGCGATTGAAGCGGAACTTGAAGAACGGTTAAAACAATTAACGGATAATGGAAAATTAGTCGAGGCAGATCGTCTCCGTCGAAAGACGACGTATGATTTAGAAATGATTCGTCAGGCCGGTTATTGTAATGGGATTGAAAACTATTCTCGTCATCTTTCTGGCCGAGCCGCCGGCTCACCTTCAGAAACATTAATTGATTTTTTCCCTGATGATTATTTAATGTTTATTGATGAGTCTCATGTTACCTTACCACAAATTCGCGGTATGCATGCTGGCGACGCCTCCCGAAAGGATACCTTAATTGAATTTGGATTTAGATTACCCAGTGCCCGTGATAACCGCCCCCTTAATTATGAGGAGTTTAAAACCAAGGTCAATCAAGTAATTTATGTTAGTGCCACACCGACGGTCTATGAAATAAAAAATTCAAAACAAGTAGTCGAACAAATTATTCGTCCAACCGGTCTTCTTGATCCAAAAATTGAAATTCGGTCTCGAGAAAATCAAATCAGAGACTTACTCAAAGAAATAAAAATTCGCGTTATAAAACGCCAACGAGTATTAGTGACTACCTTAACCAAAAGAATGGCGGAAGAATTAACCGACTATCTTGCTGGTGAAAAAATTAATGTTACATACCTACATAGTGAGGTAGATACATTGGATCGTGTCGAAATTTTAAAACAATTACGTAGTGGGGTGCATGATGTGTTAGTAGGTATTAACCTACTTCGGGAAGGTTTAGACTTACCCGAAGTATCCCTCGTCGCTATTTTAGATGCTGACATGTCTGGATTTCTAAGAAATGAAACTTCTCTTATTCAGACAATTGGCCGTGCCGCTCGACATGTTGAGGGGCAGGTTATTTTATATGGTGATAAAATTACCCCCGCCATGCAAGCCGCAGTTGATATCACCACTAAACGTCGTAAGGTTCAGGAAGATTATAATAAAAAACACGGTATTACCGCAAAGACCGTGACCTCGAAAGAGCATGAGAGCATGCTCGTTATTTCTTCTAACTCACCTTCTTAATAATTTCTCCTAACTCTTCCTCACTGGTAAAATGAATAACTACTTCCCCGCCTTTACGAACCCGTTTAATTTCCGTTTTAGCACCAAAGAATTGACGTAGTATCATCTCCTTATCTTTATCGGCATAATTAATCTGAACGCGAGCCTGTTTAGTCCCACCCATCCGACGTGCTTCCGTTAAGGTACTATCGACATTCAGATGACGAGTTTTAATCCGATTAAATAATTCAAATTGTTTTTGTTCACTATCAAGCCCCACTAAAATCTTCGCATGACCCTCCGTGATCTCCCCGTTAATCAAGGCTTCTTGAATCAGTTGTGGTAATTGCAAAATACGCAAGGTATTAGTAACAACTGGTCGAGATTTACCGATTTTCTTTGCCAGTTGATCTTGATTTAAATTAAATTCCTCAGCCAATTTTTTATACCCTAAAGCTAATTCCACGGGATTCAAATCTTCTCGTTGAATATTTTCAATCAAAGCAATTTCTAATTTTTCCTGATCACCAGCCGCTCGAATAACAATCGGTACTTCTTTCAAACCAACAATTCGTGCCGCTCGTAAACGTCGCTCACCAGCGATCAATTCATATCCATTACTAGTTTTAGTAACGACGAGCGGTTGAATAATGCCATACTCACGAACAGACTGAACCAATTCCTCAAGGCCATTATCAGTGAAACGAGTGCGAGGCTGACTAGGGTTAGCAATAATTAAATCAGGACTCACCCGTAAAATATCATCACTTACCGAAGCATCAGCGACGGAAGTTATATTAGTAGGGTCATTTTTTTGTGGGATCAGAGAACCAAGTCCTCGACCTAATCCGTTGGACATATTTTTTTCTGTCATCCCCGACTCGGTCGGGGATCTACATGATATATAATTAGTAACTATTTTAACCGGACCCCCGCCTGCGCGGGGATGACATTCAAGTTAATTATACCACCTCAACTTACCTCTGTCGTTGTCTCGTTGCCTGAATAACTTCTAAAGCCAATTTCTCATAGGCTCGACCACCTTTTGACGAAGGATCATAATGCAATATCGACCGACCATAACTTGGTGACTCAGCTAACTTAACCGAACGTGGAATTACTGACCGAAAAATTCTATTTGGAAAATATTGGTAGAGTTCATTTAAAACTGAAGTTGATAGCCGATTACGGCGATCGTACATTGTAATTACTGCCCCCATAATTCCGAGTGATGGTTTTAAATTATTTTGTACCAAACTAATCGTATGGAGTAGTTGCCCAAGTCCTTCTAAAGCATAATATTCACTTTGCACTGGAATTAATATTTCATCAGCGGCAACTAAACTATTAATCGTAAGTAAGCCAAGCGAGGGCGGACCATCAATAATAATATAATCATAATCCTCACGCACTTTCTCTAAAATAATCGAAAGACGAGATTCACGTTCCGGAACGGTGACTAATTCAATTCCCGCCCCGGCTAAGGCCATTGTCGAAGGAGCAACGGTTAATCGATCTTGAAGGGTACGTTTCAAAACCGAGGTTAAATCCTTGGTACCAATAATCGCCTCATACACACCAGCTTCTAATTCTTTATGATCAATCCCAAGTCCCGAAGTAGCGTTGGCCTGTGGGTCAATATCAACTAATAAAACGTGTTTACCGTTATGAGCCAGATAGGCGGCCAAATTTACGGCGGTAGTAGTTTTACCCACTCCGCCCTTTTGATTAACGATCGAAATAATTAAACCCATACTCTTTATTATATCGGTTCCTTTGACAATTTTCAATTTTCTATTTACAATTTTCATGCACAGATTAAGAATAAGTGTCACACTGGCGAATGCCAGTGTCCATGTAAAGAATTAATTCTGATATACTGCTTATGGGGGGAAAGCGATATTATGTTTATATTCTAGCAAGTGGAGTGCATGGAACACTCTATATCGGTATTACCAATAACTTGTTGCGAAGAATTTATGAACATAAAAATAAACAGAATGACGGCTTTACAGCAAAATACAATATTACTAAATTAGTATATTTAGAGGTGTGGGATGGAGTAGGTAGAGCAATTACTAGAGAAAAACAGTTAAAATTTTGGAAACGTTCATGGAAGCTAAAGCTAATTAATGACTTTAACCCAGAATGGAAAGACTTATATAATGATATTGTAAAAAGTTATCTGTGATAATAGATCCTGGGTCAAGCCCAGGATGACACAACAACATAAGCCTCGATGGCGGAACTGGTATACGCATACGACTCAAAATCGTACGGGGAAACCCATGAGAGTTCGATTCTCTCTCGAGGCACTTATTGACACTAGCATTAGCTTATGTTACAATTCAGTGACCTATTTTATTACGAAATCTAGCTATTTATGAAAAAAGAAATTCACCCAACTTATTACCCTGATGCACAGATTAAATGTGCTTGTGGAAACGTGATTGTTGTTGGCTCAACGTTAGCTGAACTATCAACTGAACTTTGCTCTGCTTGCCACCCTTTCTATACCGGTAAACAAAAATTAGTAGACACAGCCCGCCGTGTAGAAAAATTCCAAGCCAAGGCCGGTGCTAAGACTGCTTTAAAGACCGTTCGCGGTAAAACCGCTAAGCGCGCTGCTAAAGCAACTGTTAAATCTGCCAAAAAAGCTGATAAGAAGTAACTACGAAAAACCCGATACTGAGTTTAGTGGCTTTATGCTACTATAAATCCAGTATCGGGTTTTTTATTTACTTACTAAACCCAACCTCAAAAAAGTATGTACGAAGATATAAAACAACAATTTAACGAAGTCGAAGCTGAACTGATGAGTCCAGAGATTCAAGCTGACCGCCAAAAATTAACTACGACGGCAAAAAAGCATGCTGAATTAAAACGAGCCATTGATATAATTAGCCGTTTAGAAAAAGCTAAGGCCTCTTTTGAAACTAATCAAAAAATGCAGAACGAAGAAAAAGATGAAGACTTACGAACAATGGCCGCTGAAGAAAATATAATCTTAGAATCAGAAATTTTCGCTCTGGAAATTGCTATTAAAGAAGAATTATTTCCAGCAAATCCACTGGATAAAAAAAATGCTATCGTCGAAATTCGGGCCGGTACGGGCGGTGATGAGTCTACCCTCTTTGCGGCTGAACTCTTTCGAATGTACTCACGCTTTGCCGAAAAACAAGGTTGGAAGATTGATATTTTGGATTCCAGTCGAATCGGACTCGGTGGTTATAAAGATATTACCTTTACCTTAGAAGGTAGTGGAGTCTATGGTCTTATGAAATACGAAGGCGGAACACACCGTGTACAACGCGTTCCGGAAACTGAAAAAGCGGGACGTATTCATACTTCAGCGGTAACTGTGGCTGTTTTTCCCGAAGCCGAAGAAGTCGATGTTGAAATAAAAGCCGGCGATATTCGAATCGATACGTTTTGTTCATCCGGTCCTGGCGGTCAAAGTGTAAACACCACTTACTCAGCTATTAGAATTCTACATATTCCCACTGGGATAATTGTTTCCTGTCAGGATCAGAAATCTCAACATCAAAATAAAGAAAAAGCCATGCAAGTGTTGCGTTCTCGTCTATTACAAAAAGCTGAAGATGAAAAACGAGAAAAAGAATCAGCGGCTCGTAAAGAACAAGTCGGTAGCGGTGATCGCAGTGATAAAATCAGAACCTATAATTTCCCTCAAGACCGAGTGACTGATCATCGACTTAAACAAAGCTGGCATTCTATAAACTTAATTATGGAAGGCGACATCAGCGAAATAATGTATGCCCTCAAAAACTACTTCGCGGCCGCTCGTGAAACAAGCGCTTAAGCAAGGCTATACAACTTTACAGCAAGCAAACATTTCTTCGGCCTGGTTGGACGCAGAAATTATCATGGCGACGATTCTCAAAAAGGATCGTGCTTTTATTTTAAGTCATGAAGACTATCCCCTAACAACCAGTCAAGTAAGAAAGTTTAAAAACTTTATTAAGCGTCGTAAGAATTATGAGCCGATTGCTTATCTAACGAGCCACAAGGAGTTTTATGGCCTTGAATTCAAAGTGATAAAAGATACGCTGGTTCCCCGTCCAGAAAGTGAATTGATGGTTGAAGAAGTCTTAAAAGCTTTTAACTCTAAGAAGAAAACATTAATTATCGATATTGGAAC
>DAORIW010000005.1:0-41259 GCA_035438725.1 bacterium
TACGGTTCCAGCCCGAGGTAGCCCGCACTTTTTTATATAGTGAACGGAGTTCACTATATAAAAATGCAGAACAGAAAAGGATGAGAACCTTGGTTCGTTCTGTCGAGGATAGCGAGTGAAGACAAAACTTGTTTTGACTTCCGAGCGTCACAGACAGCCTATGTCCGCCAGAGGCGGACTAGCATCCCTCTCTCTCCGCATTGTAAAAAAAGTATCGGATAACTCGAGTAACTTAATTCTTGGGTTTAAGTTAAAATGTTTACATGGAAAATCTCAAGAGCCACAACGACGGAGAAAAATCAGCTTCAATCCATAAGACAAAAATAGAACAAGCAGCTGTTCAGTCTTTTCTTGAGTCACACTATAAAACTCCTATTTCTGATCTGGTAACTATCTCGGGCGGAGAAGGATCTCAAGCGTTCAGTTTCGAAATAAACGGAGAAGCTCTTATTCTTCGTGTTAATAGGCACTCCGACAGCGGTTTCAAAAAAGACCGGTATGCCTTCGAACATTTTAAATCCCAACAGATACCTATTCCTGAAGTAGTAGAGGTAGGAGAAATGGAAGATGGACAATATTTTTCAATATCTAAAAAAGTAGAAGGTAGCTTATTTAAAAATCTTTCAGATGAAGAATTTGATAAAGCTTTGCCAAGCCTATTTAATACACTTGAAGCTATCCACACTATTGATATTTCTGATAAAGAGGGGTATGGGAAATGGGATAATGAAGGAATAGCAGATAAACGAAACTGGAAAGAAGTTCTGTTAAACGTGAATGAATACGCTGTTCATATGTTTGACAGCTCTATGTTAGAAAAAGAAGTATGGGATAAAGCGTACACACGGCTTATTGATTTGCTTCCATTCTGTTCTGAAGAGAAATATCTTGTACACGGGGACTACAATTTTGACAATTTATTTGTTAAGGATGAAGAAGTCGTTGGGGTAATTGACTGGGAAGGTTCTATGTATGGAGACTTTCTTTATGATATTGCACGTCTCCAGTTTTTCGCAAAAGACTTTGATTATGAGAAAGCATATTTAGAGTTCAGTAATATAACAGGAAAGAAGATTGAAAACTTTGAAGAACGCGTGCTTTGCTACAAGTTATACCTCGGACTTGGTTCACTAAGCTTTTATGCATATTCAAAGCAGGAAGATAAATATGAGCGCTCTAAAGAAAAATTACTGAAACTTATAGGTGAATAGAGAAGTTGTTTATACGGAACCCTAACTTCTATACATAGACCAGTTGGCCTCAGACTGGACCTTGGGAAAGTATTAAAATGCCCTTACAAGGCTTGAATTCGCGGGCACTTAACCCACACAGTCCGCATTATTTTTTCTTTGTTTTGAAATTATAATTAAGCGAAAAAGTATGAAGGAAAATCTAGACAAATCGACTAATAGCAGAGAGGTATCGGATATCTTTGTTAAAAATTTAAAAAGTGCAGGTTTCAATAAGTATAAAGAATTAGAAACCTATGATTTAGAAGAAGAGGCCAAGGACTCAGGAGTGCACTTAGGTGTTCCACTAGAAGGATCACAACCCACGTCTCCGAAATTATTTCAAGATATTCAGTCTGCTTACCAGTATGTTCTTAACAGTAGTTTACCTCATAGATTGGATGTCGTCTCACTTGAAGAACTTAAGAAAGATTATTTGAGGAAGAATTTGAATCCTGATGATAAACAACTTGCTTTAAACGTAATCAACTATTTGCAAGACATACTTCCGAAACAATAATATTCAAGCTAGCTGATCTTTGTACGATCTATTCTTTGTTAAAAAATATAGCTGGACAGATATAAAAAAACTCCTTACAATACTCCTATTACTCAGGTACCTAAGGCGAGTACCCCGCATTAAGTAGTAATGACAGTCAAAGAATAATATGATATAGTCATTTTGTCTTTTAGAAAGACTTTTTTGTCTCCGTCGTTCAATGGATAGGACATGAGATTGCGGATCTTAAAATGTAGGTTCGATTCCTACCGGAGACACTATTATATGAATCTAAAAACCTCCCTAACAGAGTTGAAGAGAATTGGGACGGTTACGGCGGTAAATCTTCGACGTCTCGGCCTTTCGAGTGTCGGAGATTTATTGTTTTACTTTCCGTTTCGGTATGACGATTTTCAATCAACCATGAAGATTGTTGATTTAAAAGTAGGGGAGACCGTAACGGTCATAGGGCAACTAGAGTTGATTCAAAATAAACGTAGTCCGAGACGACGAATGAATATTACCGAGGCCTTAATTAATGACGGAACAGAAATGTTGCGGGTAATTTGGTTTAATCAACCCTTCTTAACAAGAAACCTAAAACCAGGGGATGTGATTTCTTTGGCCGGTCGTGTAAGTGAAGATTACGGAGGATTACAGCTGGTATCACCAGTGTATGAGAAAGTTACCCAAAGGCGAGCTATTCACACCCAAGGAATTGTTCCGGTCTATCATTTAATTTCCACTATTTCTCAAAAACAGCTACGGTCGGCAATCGCTCAGATTGTTAACTTGGCCCATGAAGTTATTGATTGGGTACCGGAAGAAATTACTAAGAATAATAAATTGATTTCTTTAGCTGAGGCAATTAGACAGATTCATTTTCCGGAAAGTCCGGTCAAGTTGCAAACGGCTAAAGAAAGGCTTGGTTTTAATGAATTGTTTTTATTACAGCTACGAGCTCAGAAACAACGTCAAGAATTTTTGACTCTAACTGCTCCAGCGATTGCTTTTAATGAAGTGGCTACTAAAAAATTTGTCATTGACCTGCCTTTTGATTTAACCGCCGATCAGAAAAAAACCGCTTGGGAAATTATTCAGGATATGGGTCAGAGTAAGCCGATGCTTCGTTTATTACAAGGTGATGTTGGTTCAGGAAAAACTGTCGTGGCAAGTCTAGCGGCTTTGAATGTGGCCTTAGATAAGAAACAAACGACTTTGATGGTTCCGACGGAGATTTTAGCGACTCAACATTTTCAGACGTTTACGGAAAAATTATTTGCCCGTTCGGAAATGGTGATTGCTTTGCAAACTCATAATTATCATCGTCTACGACAAGCTGATGGGAATATTAAAGATCTAACTAAAAAAGAATTATTGGTTTTAATAGGATCAGGAGAGGTTGAGATTATAATTGGTACGCATGCGTTAATTCAAGAAGAAGTTTTATTTCATGATTTAGGATTAGTTATTATCGATGAGCAGCATCGTTTTGGTGTCGAGCAACGAGGTTTATTAACTTCCAAAGTAGGGGAGAAAGAGATGCCCCATTTATTATCAATGACCGCCACACCGATTCCGCGCAGCTTAGCTCTAGCTTTGTACGGCGATTTAGATATATCAGTTATTAAGCAAATGCCAATTGGTCGCAAGAAAATTATTACACGACTTGTTCCGGAAACAGAGCGTGATAAAACCTATCAGTTTATTTCCAAAGAATTAGACGAAGGCCGCCAAGCTTTTATTGTTTGCCCGTTAATTGATCCGTCGGACAAGTTAGGCGTGAAATCAGTAACAACTGAATTTAAAAAATTAGATAGTGGAGTTTTTAAAAAATATAAGGTTGGATTATTACATGGACGATTAAAAGCCGCCGAGCGCGAAAAAGTAATGGCCGAGTTTGTGTCCGGAGTGATTCAAATAGTTATCGCTACTTCGGTAATCGAAATTGGTGTAGATATTCCCAATGCGAGCGTGATGATGATTGAAGATGCTGATCGCTTTGGTTTAGCGCAGTTACATCAATACCGCGGACGAGTTGGTCGCAGTGACGCTCAGTCATATTGTTTTTTGATGAGTGAAGTTAGTGAACAGAAGTCTCGTGATCGACTTCAGGCGTTATTAACGCTTGATAGTGGCTTTGATTTAGCGAATGCCGATTTAAAATTTAGAGGACCAGGAGAAGTATATGGTCTAGAACAAAAAGGTTTTCCGGAATTAAAGATGGCTAATTTTTATGATCTTGAACTGATTAAAAAGGCGAGGGAAGCGACGATTAGCATAATAAATATCGATGCTTCACTTAAAAAATACCCTCTTTTAAAGAAGGAACTAGGGGAGTGGGAAGAAAGAGCTCATTTGGAGTAAATATACGTTTTTGTGAGTCTCTTCGGGCAGCTACTATTTAGTCATTTAAGAATATCGCTAAAATTAGCGATAATTTATGTTAATAGGCTCAAGCAGTTGACACAATTACTTAAAAGTGATATAATTCTATATTCACTAAGGTATAGATTTTCTATATTTTACTGAGTAAATTCTTTGAAAATTAAATTAAATTAAAAAATAAAAAGGAGGGCTAAATGCCGAATCAACAAGGAAATCAAAAAAAGACTTGGTTCAATAAACCTAAGTTTAAGGAAATAGTTCTAGAGGTCGAGAAAAGACTTTTGGAAACAAAATCATCAGGATATGTAATTGGAGTTGATGCAAAAGTATATTATAAAGAAAGCGGAGAACCATATAAAAATGTTAATGTTAATGCGAGAGAAAAAGATATATATTTGCTTCACAGTTCTACTAATTCTAGTGGGTTCACATATTTGCCATTAACTTTTGATTTGAGTTATGCAAATAGCACAATCCAGGTTGATATTTTTGTTGAAGACTATTCAGTAAAAAAGACTATTGAAATTTCCTTTCCGGAGCCTCCTAAAACTCCTGAACCTCCTTCTAAAGATCCGGAACATTTAACACTTGAGACCGGATATAGTAATACAAAAAAACAGTATTACCTTATTGCTCGATTATTACAAGCAAAAGGAGTAGCTTTATCTCAGGATTTAGTTATTACGATTGATGGTAACTTAATTACCTTAAAAACTGATTTGAATGGTTTCTTAATGTATTTAATTCCTCATAATTTTGCTCCTCAATCTCCTGGTGATCAAATAAAAATTACTGTATCAGCAAGTGGAATTAAGGAAACTGCCTATAGTTACCTGAGATGGGATTGTCCTATTAAAGAAAATCCATATAAGAAGTACTTTACAAAAATGTTAATTGCAATGCCGATTCTTTGGGTTATAGCTTTGACTCTGGGATTTAGTAACCCTTTCTCGCGCTTATTTTTCGGTTCAGTTTTAATCTATTCAACAGTAATAGTGCCTCTATTTTTACTCCTTTTCTCATTCTCTTATAGGAGTCATGTTTACAGGATTGGTAGAGAGATAGGAAGAAATACCGCTGAAAGATTTTCAACTGTTGCGGGTGATTCATTAGCTGAAAAAATAGGAACATTTATGAGCGAATCGAAGAAATCAGGTACTAAACCAAGTATCTCAAATATTTTCTCAACTTCCTCAGGAAAAGGGTTTAAAGGTTGGGCAATGGATGCATTTAAGAATATCAGATCCTTTGTAATAGATGCTGCAATGTTCGAAGGTATTGAACATGTAATTAAAAGAATATTTCGTTAATTAAAAATAAAAATAAAAATGGAAAATACAGATAACATAGTGAATGAGCAACAAAAAAAAGATAATGATCTGAAACAATCAAAATTCTTTGATAATATAGTAAATCTTATTGGCAGTTATATTATATTAATTCCTGCGTCAATGGTATTAGGGGCCTTACTTGATGGAGCCGCAGTAGCCGCAGGACTAAATATTTTCTGGTTTTGGATTATTTTACCTCTTTTTGTATTAGCGTTAACGTGTGTATACGTAATGACATCTGCTCATCCTGTATTTGGAACTATAATAATATTAGTTGTTATTTTTACAATAATATTTATTGGTTTTCACAAGTTTAAACAAAGATATCCCTTGATTGACTATGCTACACATACTAAGGAACTCCAGGAAGAGGTTGATATTGCAAAAAATACAGAAGCCCCTTTTGTCGAATCATTCAGAATGTTATACGGAGATGATACATTAATGTTTAGTAAAACTTGTGAAGAAATGAAAGTGATACTCAATGATAAGGGGAAAAAAGAAGCAAGGGAGTTTTTTAGAAAAAAAGTTTTAGAATTCAAAGAAGATAGAGAATATAATGATTCTACGGAAATTATTCTAAAATCTGTGAGTAAAAATAAAGATTCAAGGATAAAAGAAGATGAGAGAGTAATTACTGTTAATAATTCAAAAATTGAATATCAAAAATCTTTTTCATCCTCCGGGACTAAAGAAACTCTTTACTTTGATAAAGTTGGAGATACTAAAAAAACAAGTATAATATATTTGGCTCCAGGTCAAAGAATAAGAGTATATGCCTCTACAAAGTGTAAAATTTATACTTCTAAAATAGATGTAACGCCAGGAGTATGGGAAGCATATAATCAGGATACTGAAGGACTAGTCACAGTTGAAGGGGTAGGACAACGTGGAAATATAGTAATTGAAGTTCTTTAAATATAAAATTAAAAAAACAATATTTAATTAATAAGCGGACCTAACAAGTTCGCTTTTTTTATTCTAAATGTAGTATAATAAGAGATATAGGAATATATGAAAATTTTTTTATCTGTATTTATTGTTGTTGTTTCTTTATTATCGACGACAACTTTTGTTTTGGCTGAAGGTTCTCCACCTCCTTTGGGAGATGGAAGTAAAATTGAGGAATCTAAAGAACCCGACGTCGTCCGCCTCGACAACCCTCTAGGTACGGAGGTTAACGACGTACCTACCCTAATCGGTAAGGTTATTAGCGGCGTTCTAAGCGTTGTGGGATCCTTGGCCTTGGTTATGTTTATCTATGGAGGCTTTACTTGGATGCTAGCTGCGGGAAACACTGAAAAAGTAAAGAAAGGCCGGGATATCTTAATTTGGGCCGCTCTTGGTTTGGTTATTATCTTTACTTCCTATGCCATGGTTACTTATGTAATTACAACGATTAGTAAGACGTAACGTTGATTTCCGTTGACTTTAAAGCTTATTTTACCCTCCCCTTGATTTTTTCAAGGGTTTTCAGTATTATTCAAAAGTGTTATTTAGGCTCTCTAAATAATTCACTCTTTTGCACTGTTAGCTCAGTTGGTAGAGCAGCGCCCTTTTAAGGCGATGGTCGCAGGTTCGAATCCTGCACGGTGCACATAAAAAAAGCGGAAGGAATTCTTCCGTTTTTTTATTTGTAGAATTGACAAACAAAGAATAAAATTGTAGGGTATGGGTAATAAAAAAATTCTTTTAAAATTTAATAACATATTGAAGAGGAGGTTTCATGTTATACAGTAATATTCTAATAATGATTGGGGGAATAGTTCTATTATTCTTAATATATAATTCTGCATGGTTAACAAAAAAGCAAATATTAGGAGAGGTTACAGGAAGAATGGAGCATCCAATAGCAGAGACTCCGAACTCATTTATCTTTCTAGGTCCCTATATACTATTTATTTTGATTCCTGGACGAGCAGATGCTTTTGTTTTTTCGGTCACTGAAGAAGGGTTTAAGCAATTCAAACCAGGGGATACTATCCCTATTACCTATAAAGTAAAAAGGATAACGAGAAGCTTTGATATTGTTTCGTATCCGAACATGACAAATAAAATATTAAAAATTTATTGAAAGGAGAAATAAGTAATGAAATACTATTACATCCCTATTTTTTTAGATGGTAGTGAAAAAAAATATTTTTGGACCACCTGGTATAAAAGAAAAATAGAGTTAGCAGCAAAAGATTTAGAACAGGCGAAAAAAGAAGTCGAAGAACGATACGATAAAGAAAAAGTTTTTAATCTTGACTATATCGTACCCGGTGTTAGTAGAGAACATCAAAAACATTTGATAGCAACCTACCCACATGAGATCACTCTTCTATCGATGCAGAGCCCTGAGGTTCATATAAAAGATTGGAATCTGTGGAAGAAAGGAGTCCAAATCGAATTTGATTTGAGCCCTCAATGATAATTTATAAAGAGTGAAAAGCTGGCTTGTTTTATAGTCAGCTTTTATTTTTATAATCAATTGAAAACTCCCTCAAACCAGAGTATAATTAAGATACCTTAATAATTAATTATTCAATTCATTGCTTTCCCAATACCTCGTGTAACCAGTATATTTTTGGGCAGTAAATGGGTCCTAGTTAGTATATACAGAAAATCATTCAAAATGACACTTGAGCCAATGATTATAATGGTTTTGTATAAAAGGACTATGATCCAGATGCTTTTAAGGCGATGGTCGCAGGTTCGAATCCTGCACGGTGCACATAAAAAAGCCAAGAACTATTGTTCCTGGCTTTTAATTTTACTTCATTAACCGGCTATGCAGCGGTATTGGTTGATGGCATAATTTCGACTTCGGTTTTTTTTGGAGTTCTTTTTTTCAAAACCCAGTAAGCAATTAAACCCATCAAGATTAAGGTTAGAACTTGAATTAACGAGTTAACCGAAACCTCTGGTTTCGAGGATAAATAATAAAGGTAAAAAATAAAATTTATCCCTCCGAGAACAAAATAGAAAAGGGCAATTTTTTTTCCAAAAGAATTTTTACCTCTATTTCTTTCAATGTTTTTGTGGACATATACCGCTCTTTTCAGTAAGTTTCTGAATATATAGAGTAGCACTAAGCAAATAATTCCTAAAACAACGGGTGATACATTTTGAAGTGGACTTACCCAGACTAAGGCTGGGAAACCGGCACTGAGCAGAAGAAAAAAGAAGAGTGTGAGGTTGATCGAAATCGACTGAATAAAACCTTCTTCTTTTTTAACATTTTCTCTTGTTTTTGTTTCAATTGTCATAATTTTTTTATGTTTATTTTTTTGTGGAATATTTTATAGTAGATTCTTTGAAATGTACGAATTCGTATCCTACAGATTATTTTATTTACTGTCAAGCGGTAAGTGAAAGGTTATTTTTATAAAATAATAAGAAGAGTTTAGAAACTCTTCTTATGAAAATATTGTTATTCGTTAATTTTTTGATTCTATATTTTTATCTCGCGGAACTATAAGAACAAAGCTATCCAATGGTAATAGGTAAGTAAAAAAACAAATCACGGATAGAATGAACTGCCCTGAAAGTAATAATATGAGAATATAGTATTTATAAATATTTTCACCTGCCACCGACCCCTCGATTATAAAGTTTAAGGCAATTAAACCTAAACTTCCACCAAAGCATATACCCTGTTTTAGGCCAAGCTCCTGTTTGGCTAATAGGTATAAAAATAACATTGCTATAAGAATGAAGCCCAATGTAACTACATAGTAGTAAGTTGAATTATCATTTTCAGCGGTGAGCGGTTGTGAAGCTAAAACAAATTTTAAAACCCATAGTGCTACTAATGATAATACTACCAATCCTAAAGCAGGTAGTGAGAAGTCATTAATCTTGAAAAAAAATGTTTTTTTCATTTTTAGTCTCCTGTCTTTATTTTAAAATTTTAAGTTACAACTATGATTACTTGCACCATAGTAAATAGTGGTCTCTTTGTCAAATAAGGGAAGTAGCTTCTTCGTGGCTCTTTCTTTAAAAGGAATTGTAACCCAAGGGGATTGATTTTTTAGGAATATTCGGTTATCCTCATTAAGGTAAATAGTCGGCCACCCTAGCTCAGCTGGTAGAGCAACGGTTTTGTAAACCGTGGGTCATCGGTTCGATCCCGATGGGTGGCTCCATTAACCCCATGTCTCTTAAACTTTATAACACCTTATCGCGGTCTAAGGAGGAATTTAAACCTATTTCTTCACCGGTTGGTTTATATACCTGTGGTCCGACGGTCTATCACTTTGTTCATATTGGTAACTTACGTACCAGTATCTTTGAAGATATTTTAAAGAGGGTACTACTTTTTAATGGGTATCATGTTAAGCATGTCATGAATGTCACTGACGTTGGCCATTTAGTGGGCGATCGTGATATGGGTGAAGACAGGATGGAAAAGGGATCAGCGCGAGAAGGGAAGAGTGCCTGGGAGATTGCTGATTTTTATTTTGAAGAATGTAAAAAAGATTTAGCGTTTTTAAATATTTTAGAACCAACGATTTGGTGCAAGGCAACTGAGTATATTGAAGCCCAAATTGATTTGATTAAAGTATTAGAAGAAAAAGGTTATACATATCCAACCTCTGATGGTATTTATTTTGATACTGAAAAGTTTCCAGAGTATAACAAATTAAGTCATCTTAATTTAGATGAACTAAAAGAAGGTGCTCGAATTGAAATAAATTCGGAGAAAAAAAATCCTACTGACTTTGCCTTATGGAAATTTTCTCCGACGGGTGAAAAGCGACAGATGGAATGGGAGTCCCCTTGGGGTAAAGGTTTTCCAGGTTGGCATATTGAATGCTCCGCCATGAGTCTCCATTTTCTTAAAGATCACTTGGACATTCATTGCGGCGGAGTTGATCTTATTAATATTCATCATACTAATGAAATTGCCCAGTCAGAGGCAGCAACTGGTCAGAAATTTTTTAATTATTGGTTACATGGTGCTTTTATAAACACGAGTGAGGGCGATAAAATGTCTAAGAGTTCAGGGGATTTTCTAACCCTAGCTAAAATTACAGCCGAGGGTCATATTGAGTTCTTAGCCTATCGATATGCCTGTTTATTGACACATTACCGTAAGCCAATGAACTATAAACAAGAAATACTTACTCAGGCGGCCAGTGCCTTATCTAACGTGCGACGAAATATTGAGAATCTAGGAAGTCAGTCAGGGACTATTAATGAAGCGTATAAGAGAGAGTTTACCGAAGCTATTAATGATGACTTAAACATGCCTCAGGCAGTAGCCGTACTACAATCTTTAATAAAATCTGATATTTCTTCGGAAGATAAAATAGCAACCATAACTTTATTCGATTCAGTACTCGGCCTTGATTTAATTCGAGCAACCGACGCCGCCGATGAAATTCCAACTGAGATCAAGGAGATCGCGACTGAACGGGAAGAAGCTAGACAGCAACAAGATTGGGTAACTTCTGATGCCTTACGAGATAAAATTGATAAGCTTGGATATATCGTTAAAGACGCTAAGGAAGGAATGGAAATAACTAAAAAATAAAATTGCCGTAAAAGGCAATTTTTAGTATAATTTAAAGAGTAAAACAGAGGACCAATGGCTCTACTGTTTCTCTTACTCTATGCACGTATGGCTGAACAAATAAAAGTACATCAATCAGAAACTCCTCCTTCCGTTGTTGAACAAGGCATTGAGAGTCCACTGGCTCCGGAAAATTCACAGGCTGGAAAAAAGCTTGAGTCGAACTCACCAGTCGAAGTGATTTCTCCAGAAAAAAAAGTACCTGGAGTCTCGCCTTCTGTTATCTCTCAGGCCAGTGCTCAAAATATTGCTGATATCGAAAGAATCTTAGAGGAAGATTTATCGGAGATATATTTTCAATTACCAGAATCTGATAAAGCTAGATTTCGAGTTAAGGGAGAGGAAACCGCACGTGAGATTAGTACGCTTCTTTCGGCTACCACGATTAAGCTAAAAAAAATTATTGACGCTATTCGTAGCTGGCTAAAATTAATTCCGGGTATCAGTCGTTTTTTTCTTGAACAGGAAGCAAAAATTAAAGCTGATCGTTTATTAGAGTTACATAAGGATCGCTAGTCTATGGATTTTGGACAAGAGCAACTCAACTATGAAACGGTAGCGCCGTTTGAAACTTCTCTCGGCGCACCAACTTTTCAACCGATCTACCTTATTATCGGTGGAATTTTTATTTTACTTATTATTACTTTTATTATACTGCGACGTTTTTTGTTAATTCGCTCCGTTACGGATCATGTTGTCTATTGTGTAAAGCTTCCGAAAGAACGTTTAGATGATCGAGATCACCAAGCTTATGCTGTTCAGGAATTGCGAGAAGAAATTGCTAAGGGAGAAGGTTTATTTACAGCTATCGGTGGCTTAAAAGCCCAACGAGGTTTAAGTTATTGGTTGCGTGGTCGCAATGATCACTTCGCTTTTGAAATTGTGGCCCATAATAAAGTAATTGCTTTTTACGTGGTGGCGCCTCGTGAACATCAAACTTATCTTGAACATCAATTAAGTGCTATTTACCCTGAGGCCGTAATTGAAGAAGTTCATGATTATAATATTTTTACCCCTCATGGCACAATTGTGGCGGCTACCGTTCGGACCAAGGCTGATAATATTCTTCCGTTGAAGACGTATCAAAAAGATGATGCTGACCCTCTTAATTCAATTATTAATGCCATGTCAAAAGTTGGTGATCAGGAAGGGTTAGCAATCCAATATATTGTGCGCAGTGCCCGTGGAGACTGGCATAGCCGAGCACGACGAGTTGTTCATAAGGCGCATGAAAGCGGATCTTTATCCCAGGCCTTAGGTTCCGGTTTTACACAAAGTGCCTTAAGTATGGCTAATAGCTTAGGTCAGACAAAACCAAACTCACATCCTGAAACAAACCCTACTCAAAAAAAACTTACTCCAAAAGAAGAAGAAATGCTGACAGGGATTGAAGAAAAAAATTCCAAGGCCGGAGTTGATGTCAATTTGCGTATTGTCGCGAGCGCAGTAACGGAGACACGAGCTCGATCGATGCTTCAAGAAGTCGCCGGGAGCTTTAGTCAGTATAATTATTATGAATATGGTAATAGTTTAAAAGTTTCTGTTTTACGACATCCTGATGGCGTGGTTGGTGATTTTATTTTTAGACGTTTTAATGAACATGATCGCTTTATTTTAAATACTGAAGAAATGGCCAGTCTCTATCATTTGCCGTTAAAGAATGCCGAGACGCCAAATATTTTATGGTTAACCGCTCGTCAGGCAGCGGCTCCTGTTAATTTACCAACCGAAGGATTATTACTCGGAACAAATATGTTTCGCGGCGTTACTCAGGAGGTTAAAATAAAACCCGTCGATCGGTTACGTCATACCTATATTATTGGTAAGTCAGGAGTTGGCAAATCTTTTTTGTTGGCTAATATGGCGATTCAAGATATTTTAGCCGGACATGGAATTTGCATGATTGATCCACATGGCGATTTGATTGATGATGTCTTGCGCCGTATTCCTGAGAACCGGGCTGATGATGTTATTATTTTTGCGCCTTCTGATATTGAGCGACCGGTATCGATTAACCTATTAGAGTTTGATCCACGTTATCCGGAACAAAAAACATTTGTTATTAACGAGATGATTGGTATTTTTGACAAGTTATATGACTTAAAAGCAACCGGTGGACCGATTTTTGAACAGTACATGCGAAATGCCATGCTTTTAATTATGAGTGATCCGGAGTCGGGCTCAACCTTAATGGAAATCCCGAAAGTATTAGCTGATGCTAGTTTTCGTAACTTAAAATTGTCACGTTGTTCCGATCCAACAGTTGTTGATTTCTGGCGTAAAGAAGCCGAGAAAGCGGGCGGTGATGCTGCTTTAGCGAACGTCGTGCCGTATGTTACCTCAAAATTAACGTCGTTTATTTCTAATGACATGATGCGGCCGATTATCGGTCAGCAAAAGAGTTCCTTTAATTTGCGTGATATTATGGACTCCAGTAAAATTCTCTTAGTTAGTCTACCAAAAGGAATCGTCGGTGAGTTAAACGCCTATTTGCTCGGTATGATTATTGTGGGAAAAATATTAATGGCGGCTTTATCCCGGGCTGATTTGGCCTCCGCCGATCGAAAAGATTTCTATCTTTATATCGATGAGTTTCAAAACTTCACCACTGATTCGGTTTGCCAAATTTTGTCTGAAGCTCGTAAATACGGTTTAGGATTAATCATGGCTCACCAATATATTGGTCAATTAACGAAAAAAGGGGACAATGCTATAAAAGAAGCGGTCTTTGGAAACGTTGGGACAATCATGAGTTTTAAAGTTGGTTCAGAAGACGCCGAGTTCTTAAAAAAGGAGTTTTCACCTGTCTTTAACGAATATGACCTTATGAACATTGAAAAATATACAGCGTATGTTAAACTTTTAATAGACAATAGTACGAGTCGACCTTTTTCGATGAAAACACCGTGGCCGTTAGCTGGTGAAGAACGAGATGACATGCCGGGGAAACTTAAGCATCTCAGTAGGATGAAATACGGTGAACCTCGCGAAAAAGTTGAAGCGGCTATTTTAGAACGTAGTAAGATTAATTAATAATATATCTATGGAAGAAACAATGAACTTAAATCATGATCGTTTTTCAGAACAACCAATTCTCTTAACAAAAGAAGAATTCAACGAGCGTTTAATGAAAATTGATATTAATCATTTAATATCTAAGAATCAAATTAATGAATCCAATCTTTTAAGTCCGACTGAGCAGGTTGAACAGGGAATTAAAGATTTAACAGAATTAAAAATACTTAAAGATAATTGTGAACAACAGATTATTAAAGGGGGAGATGATCTTTCGATCTGGAAGAATAATCGTGATATGATAGGGGATATGATTACTCGTGCGGAAGGTTCAATTCTACCGGTCGCTACTGAGTATTCAGAAAAAGAAGCCGCTTAAAATAATAAATATTTATCCACTGATTTTCAATCGCTAAAATAAAATTGAAAATTAAAACAAAATAAAAATATGGAAAACCAAAATCAACCACTGTCCGATCAAACCGGTGAGGACCAGGGCATTGTTATTTCAAAACAAAAGCTCATGGCCCTACGCTCATTAGCCTCTAATCTACGACAGGCAAGTGATTCTCTTGGAGAGTTTTTATCAGGCTTTGGTGCAATGGATCATTTCATGCCTTATCAAACTGATACTGATCAGGTAGCTCCACATATTGATAAGGTTATCGAAGGAGTTTTTGATGGTGAAAAAATGGTGGGGGCAGATGGTAAACAGTATATTGTACCGATTAACTACGCTTCCAAGTCTAAGTTAGTTGAGGGGGATCTTTTGAAACTTTCAATTACTGATCAAGGGACAATGATTTATAAGCAAATCGCGCCGATCGATCGCCTTCGTTTATCAGGCGTCTTAGAACAGTCGGCTACCGGCGAATGGACAGTTCTGGCTGGTAATCGTCGTTTCAGAATCCTTGGGGCCAGTGTGACCTATTTTAAGGGCGAAAATGGTGATGAAGCGGTGGTGCTCGTACCAAAAACAGGTGAATCTCGTTGGGCGGCGGTGGAGCATGTGTTTAAAAAGTCATAACCTTGTCATCTCCCTGGAGAGGGGGATCTAGCCAAGTTATCTATCCCGGTTTTTGGGTTTTGGCCCAGAACCGGGTTCTTGCTTTATATCACTTCAACCGCTAAAATGAACTAGATATTACTTCCTAACTATGCCTACTCTCTACCGAAAATACCGTCCCCAAACCTTTGCTGAAGTTTCTGGCCAAGAGCCGATTAAGCTAACGTTATCATACGAAATTACCTCGCAGCGTCTAGCCCATGCCTATCTTTTTTGTGGTCCCAGGGCGATTGGAAAAACAACGATGGCTCGTTTGTTAGCTAAATCGGTTAACTGTTTAAAACGAAAAAAAGACAGCGCCGATCCGTGTAACGAATGTCCAAGTTGTATTGAAATTACCAACGGTAATTCGTTGGATATTATGGAAATTGACGCTGCTAGCCATACCGGTGTTGATAATGTTCGTGAGTCGATTATTGCTTCCGCTCGGTTAGCGCCAGCTCGCTCAAAATACAAAGTTTTTATCATTGATGAAGCGCATATGCTTTCAACGGCTGCTTTTAACGCCTTGTTGAAAATTATGGAAGAACCACCGGCTCATGTAATCTTTGTTCTCTGTACGACCGAAGCTCATAAGTTACCGTCAACAATTATTTCTCGTTGTCAACGTTTTGA
Source organism: bacterium (assembly GCA_035438725.1). Lineage (GTDB taxonomy): Bacteria > Patescibacteriota > Patescibacteriia > Patescibacteriales > Patescibacteriaceae > Patescibacterium. The sequence continues at coordinate 15,704 of DAORIW010000005.1, forward strand.
TTTTAAAAAAATTAGCTACAGTGAGATTGTAAAAAAATTAAGTCGGATTGCGACGGCCGAAGATATTAATATTGAACCTGCGGTGATTGAAAGTGTCGCTCGTCATTCGGGGGGGCATATGCGTGATGCCGAAAGTTTACTCGGTCAGATTATTGCTTTGGCCGGTACGGAGAATTCTTTAAAAGGAAATATGATTACAGCTGCTGAAGCTGAATTAATTATTCCTCGGAGCTTGTTAAACGAAACAACTGAACTCTTAGATTATGTGGCGAGTAAAGATGCCTCGGAAGCGATTGGGTATGTAAATAAGTTAGCCGATGATGGAGTTGATTTAAAAGTTTTTGCAGTGGAGATGGTTGAGATGGCACGAAGAATTATGCTTGGAAAAATTAATCCTGGTCTTGGTGTGGCGGCTGGACTGGAACTCGGCGAAAGTATTGAAAGTCGGTTAACGGCTTTAGCTGCTCGTTTTGAAATTACAGAACTCAGTTATGTGATTGAGAAATTTGGCACGGCCAGTCGAGAAATAAAAGATGCACCTTTGCCTCAGCTACCATTAGAGTTGGCGATTGTAGATTTTTGTTTTGGATCTAGTAGTGATAACCGAGAAACGTCTAGTCAGACCGTTCGACCGATAGCTCGTCCGGCTATTAAAATGACGCCAGAGACTAATAATTCAAGAGGAAGTGGGAATAATAAGTCCCAGGAAGGAGGAACGAATTTAACTCAAGCGGCTTTAAGTGACGCTTGGCAGGAGTTATTAATCCGGATTCGTCAGCATAATCATTCCTTGTCATTTGTACTTAAATCATGTAATCCGGTTAGCGCTGGCGGAGAAACTGTTCAGTTAGTTTTTAAGTATAAAATTCATCATGATCGGATGAATGATCCAGCGATTCGAGGTTTGGTTGAGGGCTTATTAAAGGATATTTGTAATCAACGAATTGAGATTGTGACTGTCCTTGACCCAGATTTAATTTTAGTGGATAATATGAAATCTGATGTTGAAGAACCGGAAGTCGAGCGATTAGCCGGGGTGGCGATTGAAGCGGCTGAAATTGATTCATCAGCGATTGATAATCTTTTGAAAACGTTTGGGGGGAAGATTGTTGGTTAGACTTCCTACGCTAAAGCTACGGAAGGGCAAGTTATTTTTATTTGTGCGTTTATTGCGGGATCGTCTAACGGTAGGAAAATAATATAGTAAATGATATTATGAGGCTATGCCTCATAATTGGAACAAAGGATTTACAAAAGAAAATCATCCATCGGTCAGGAAAATCTCTGATACCATGAAGCAAAAACATCAAGATAATTTTGCTTTGTGGAGAGTTTCCATGAAAAAGAAAGGATTTATTAAATCCCATTATCAAGTATTAATAAAAAATGGTGACTTAGCTGAGCTAATAGGTGTAACGCTTGGTGATGGTCATATTTGTATATATCCTCGAACTGAAGAGCTACGAATAATTTCTAATTCTAATAATCCCGGATTTATTAGTCGATACGCCCTGTTGATTGATAAAGTTTTTTCAAAGAAAGCTTATATTATTAAGAATTCAAAAAGTAATAGTACTAAAATTGGGATATATGAGAAGTATATCTCTCAAAGATTAGGGGTTCCTGCGGGTGCACGTAAGTATCTTAAAATAGAAGTTCCACGATGGATTATTCAGAATCGGCTATTTATAGTAAGATATTTAAGAGGATTATATGAGGCTGAAGGATGCTTTGCTGTGCACCCAGGAACTTATACGTACAAAATGATGTTTAGTAATCGTAATACATCATTGCTTGACAATGTTTATTATTTGTTGATTAAATTAGGTTTTCATCCTCATCGCAGCACCAATCTTATTCAAATTTCAAAAAAAGATGAAGTTTTTAGATTGAAAACATTATTAAAATTTAGAGAATATTAAATAATGCGGGATCGTCTAATGGTAGGACTTCGCCCTCTGGAGGCGAATATCTTGGTTCGAATCCAAGTCCCGCAGCCAAGTCGTGCTAGCACGAGACCCTTTAAAAATAGGGGTTTCTGAGATCTAAAAATTATGATCCGTCCTGGATTCGAACCAAGGAGGTCTATAACTTAGTGAGTGTTATAAATATATGACTAAATGGCATTTTTGGGGAGAAAAGGAATTTGCTGACGTATATGAGAATATTTATATACGGAGTTTTATTGAAGATTGGTTCAAAATAGTTGATGTGATAGCCATGGAGGTTGATCTGCAGAAAGCGAATCCTAAAGTTATGCTTGATGTGGGCTGCGGTGAGGGGCATACGACTAAGCAAATTTTGGACCGCGTTGAGGGCGAGTATACATGCGATTTACTTGAACCTGATGCCAATGCGCTTATTTCTGCAAAGGCCTTCCTTCTTCCCGAGAATAATATCGGAGAAACGTTTCCGCGTTCGTTGGCAACCTTTGAATCTGAAAAGCGGTATGATGTGATTTTTACCTCGCATACGAATTATTATTGGGCATTGAATGAAAAAGATTATCGTCTTCAGCTTACTAAGCTTACTGAATTACTTAATGCCGACGGTAAGCTTATTATTCTTACATTACCCGAGAACAGCGGTCATTATCGGATAATGCTGCGACAGATTTATCCTGCATTCAATTACGCTGAATATATTGCGAAATTTTACGAAGAATTAGGTTTAAAGACAGAAGTGAAGCCTCTTATGATGAGAATATTTGTAGGGGATATGCTTACTACTAAGAGCCGGTTTGATCTAAAGGTTTTTTATCGATTTATCCACAATACGGATTCCTATCCAAGCGAAGCAGAAGCTGAGGCGTTTTTTGAGAAAATAAGGGATGAGCAAGTAGACGGGTATATAGATTTTAAGGATCATCTTATTATCGTTTCAAAATAAGTTACCAGTCCTGAGCTAGCACGAGGAGTGTTTAAACACTATATCCAAGCAGTTAATATGAGCGACGTTAGAAAAAAATACTTTAAATATTTAGAAGAAAACTCAAGAAAAGTAGAACCCATAATTCTGTCTTTTTTTCGTGAAATTAAGAAGAATGAAAAGTTATTTGAAATTTTTGAGCCATTATTACTAAAAAGACTTAAACATAAACAACTACGTACAACAATAACAAGATTAGCTTATCAAATATGTGGGGGTAAGGATATAAAAAAAATTCTTCCAGTCTGTTCGGTAATGGAACTGCATAATATGTATGCTTATTGGCATAATTGGATTTTTGATAATAAAAACTCTGTATGGGATGGCAATATAAAAGATATTCGTCAGCACATCAATAATATTATCATTAGTGCCGCTATTACTAGGGAAGTAATTATTAAAGAAATTAACAAGTTTGATGTTACCACGCGACAGAAGCAGATTATACAAGATGCTCTATCGAGCTCTTTTTTGGAACTCTACAAAGGACAATATATAGATATTAACCTTTCCGTGGATGATTATAAGTTTTTTAAGAATGAAGAAGAATTTTTGAAAGTATATGAAAATAAATCAAATCTACAAAGTGGTAGTTCCTATGGGTTAAGTGGCTATATCGGAGCTATTTTAGCAGGTGCAGATGAACACACAGCTCAGATAATAGAGGGTATTAGTCGTTTATTGGGAACTGGTTTACATATCAGTAATGATTTAGGAGATTTCTCACTTCCACGAAAGAATAAAAGCACTTTCGGTAAAGCTTATCAAGATCAAATGGCTGATTTGCGAGGGGGCCGTTTAACGTGGCCTGTCTTTTTAATTTTAATGAAAGGGACAAAGAAGGAAATTACGCTTATTCAACAAATCTCTAAATTACAAGCACTCGATAAAGAAAAAATGAACAAAGTAGTGAGTATTATTAAAGCACATGATATTTCTGGTTATATAGTTAAGTATCTGCGAAAAAATTATTTAAATGTTGCCAAAAAAAAGTTGCATGAAAGTTTTAAACCCTCCCTGCAAAGAGACATGTTTTCCGAGATGTTATCAATAATAAGAAGTAATAAATTTTTAGTAGAACTTAAAAGATAGATGCCACACCAGGTTATATAAGTTTAGTTACCAATAGGTATATTTGAATACAGTCCCAGTAGAGTGTAATTTTACATACTGATTCCGTGTCACTTTTGTCACTTTTTGCTAGTGCTCAGGGAGCGTCGTTATGATAAAATAAATGTACTAAGAAAAGTTAACCAGGGCTTGACCGAATACGGTTCTAGCTCGAAGAGGTCAGCCAACTTGAGCTAGCACGAGGAGCTTTAATTTTATAGAATATCAATAGTTATGAAGGTAATTTTAATGCATGGAAAAGATACTAATCCTTCCCAGAAATGGTATCCTTGGCTGGCGAACAAAATGAAGAAGAGAGATATAGAATACATAGCTCCAGAATTACCAGATGCACAAGATCCTTATATTAATGAGTGGATTGGGGAGCTAGAAAAAAGTGGACCTAATAAAGATAGTGTTCTTATTGGACATTCACGAGGAGGAGTTGCTATTCTCAGGTATCTCGAAAAGTCCCCAGATGATTTAAAAATAAAGAAAGTAATTTTAGTTGCAGCTAATTCAGGTAATTTGACTAAAAGGAATAAAACTGAAAATAATAAAGGATTCTTTACGGAAAAGGGTTATGATTTTCAAAAAATAAAATATCATTGTAATGATTTTGTTGTTTTACACTCAAAAGATGATGAATGGGTCCCATTTGAAGCAGGAGTGGAGAATGCAGTTGGATTAGGTGCGAAGTTCCTACAGTTTAATAATCGGGGTCATTTTGGTAAGAAGGTGGATTCAATACCCGAACTTTTAAAAGAAATCGACAACATCTCTAACTCCGGGGGTTCAGCCAATTTGAGCTAGCACGAAGAGCTTACAAAATATGGAATACGAAATTCAAAATCAAAAAATTGAATTAAAACTAAGTGACGATGTGTTCAAACCATCGCCACATGGTTCTTCTATTCTTGCTAATGTTATTAAAATAAACAAAAACGATACCGTTCTTGATGTTGGTACTGGGACAGGTCTTTTAGCTATTTTAGCGGCTAAGCTCGGTGGTAAAGTAACGTCAATTGATATATTGCCACAAGCAGTTGAATTAGCAAAAAAAAATATTAAAAAAAATAACGTGTCTATTGATATTCGTTGCGGAGATTTATTTGAACCAGTAAAAAAAGAAATTTTTGATGTAATAATAGCAAATGTACCACAAGAAAATTTATCACCAAAAATCATAGCATCATTATCGCAAGAGGTTGTTATTGGTATGCATGGCGGGAAAAATGGTAATGAAACATTATTAAGAACTATAAATAATGCACATTCTTTTATGCACACTAGCTCTAGACTTTATGTAGTTGTTTATTCCATGAGTAATTTTCGTGAAAGTATAAAAGAAATAATAAAAAAATATAATGCAAAAATGATAAACTTTTATTCTGGAGAAGTAAAGGATTTTTTGTATTCTGATGTTGATTGGTATGAAGAAGAGTCAAAAAAAGGGAAACTTGAAATTTATAAAAAAGGTGAAAAATACTTTGCTGACTTATTTGCATTTGAACTAAAAATAAAAAATGAGTAGTTTCTTATAGTGCCCGAAGAGCGTCGTTATGATAAAAAAAGGATTAAGAAAAGTCTTACCTGGCTTGACCATTACGGTTCTTACTCAGGTTGGTCAGCCAAGTTGAGCTAGCACGAGGAACGTAGAAATCGATTAAAATATTATGAGAATTTTAACCTTGATTGGAGAGTATGGTTATAGAAAGGGAGAAACTTTCTCTGGTTTTGTTTGTTTTTGCCATGTAGACAAAGAGGAGACAAAAGAAAAAATTATTACCATAGCTTCTAAGTTGGCGTCATTCTCAAATGCTTCCGATATTATTTTAGTTCCCTTTGCACACTTGTATGAAGGAGTGGCTGAACCTAAGTCGGCGCAAAACATTCTTAATCAACTAGCCAGTGATTTACGCGCTATGGGGAAAAAAGTGATCGGGATTCCTTTTGGTGTTGTCAAGGAGCTTCATCTTGATGTACTGGCAGATAATTCTGCTATACGATTTTTAAATTTTTAAATCAATGGAATCTCACGTACAAGAAATAGAGGAGTTTTGGGATCATGCTTCCGGAGATTATGATCGTCATATGGAAGAGACTGGTCATTATGAAGCACAAGCTAGGCTTCTTAATCTGGTCATGAAATACGTAGAATCGCCGGTTATTGATTTGGCGGCAGGGACGGGGTATATAGCAGAGGTTTTGCTTAAGAAGAATATTATAGTAACAGTAAATGATTTTTCGGGAGAGATGATCGGTTTATGCAAAAAGAAACTCGGTTCATATGATAACGCGTCCTTCTGTCAAAGTAACGCCGAAACTATTAATATTTCAAAAAAATTTAAAACTGTGCTTTGTTGTAATCTTTTTTACTATTTGCAGGATAGAATAAAGGCAATCGAGTCTTGGAAGAATATTTTAGAGAAAGACGGCAAAATTATCTTGTTTGAAGAATATCCCTTTCAAAGACCGGGGACTAAGGTAATGTTACCTCATGAGTTGGCATTAATGAAGATAATAGATCCTATTTCTCCCCAACAGATCAAAACTTATTTCAATAGTCTGAAGCTTCTAGCAGAGTTTCAGACAGCTATAGATCAGAAGCATCATTTATTTGGATTTGTGTACGAGGTAGCTAGCTAAATATTAAGTTTTTTAGCCGTGCTCAAAGAGCTTCGTTTTGATAAGATAAAAGTATTAAAAATAACCTGACAGGGCTTGACCGAATACGGTTCTAGCTCGAAGTGGCCAGCAGTCTAGTTTTAGTCTTAACTATTTTTTTTCTTTTATAAAAGGTATAATAATACCGTACAAACATAATAAATTTCTCAATAAATATATGTTTAAAAAAAGTGGGTTATTTCTTAGCTTAATTTTATTAGCTTTTTTTGTTTTTATTCCCCAACAAGGAAAAGCTGATCCAGATCTGTATACTCTTACCTCCCCGACTTCAGGAGCTTCATGGATGATGGGGAGTACTCAAACAGTTTCTTGGACTAAGGACCCAAACGCAGGGATTACACATCTTAAATTGTCTTTACTTTTTGATGGAGCTGATATTGTTACTATAGCCGATATTGACGTACCAGCGAATCAAACCACAGGTAGTGTGAGTTGGACAGTTCCTACTGAATACAATAATGGCACCATGATTCAACCGGCAAATACCTATAGAATTTCAACCTGGGCCACTGGACAGGGATTTAGCCATACATATGATAGCGCTTCTTTTTCCTTGACTGCTAATCCTGCATTGATTCCCGATCTTACGATAACAGGATTTTCATTTGCTGGCGTGGCATCGACTAACGCGGAACCAATTCCTGTATTTTCAAGTGAGTCTGGTTATCATGTCAAAATAAACATTAAAAACTCTGGGACTATCCGAGCTTTAATGGAAAATGCAAGGATAGATATTTTTTCTAATAATACGTTAGCAACTTATCATAATCTTTCCGTAGGTTTTATCTCCATGAATGTAAATGAAAGCAAGGAGATAGAGGTCTTCATTCCCGCAACATTAAATGTTATCCAGTTAGGGAATGCTAATATTAGAATAGTTATTAGTAATGTTCGCAATGAAATTAATACCTCAAATAATACTGCGACCAGACTATATAATGTCGCCAATCCTCCACCTGCTTCTTATGGAGTTAAAGTTACTAATACTCCTAATATTAGCTCCACTCTTTCGCTAAGAAGAGGGATGACAAATGTTTCACTAGTTGATTTTAAGATTAAGAGTATTGGTTCCGAAGGAATAAAAATTAGAAAACTATTATTTCATATTAACCAATATCCTTTGACATCGTTGACGAATTTTCGGTTATACAATGGTACCCAATCTTGGCCTGGACAAGTTGATCATGGTTTTTATTATGGAGAATATAACAGGAGCGATTGGAGTGAACTGACATTCCCTACACTTAACACACTTACTATTCCAGTGGGGCAAGAATTTGAGTTTGTTATTAAGGCAGATGTTCCTTCTTCAGCAACTATTGGTGCAGAGACATCTCTTGACTATTTGCCTGCTTGGTCAGAATATATAGGGGCTACCTCGGGGCAAGGATTGTTAGCAGAATTAAATAGTGTAAAAGTAACAATCGGTGTATGGGAAACGACAGCTCCACCAATCAATAATACTACGTCTAATTCAGAAACAAGAACGATAAAAGATAATGCTTTATATGGTCGTTTAAAAGGAAATATCTTGTTAAAAACAGAAGACAGCGGGAAGGCATACTATATCCACCCTTCTAATAAGAAGTCATATTATTTAGGTAGACCTAATGATGCTTTCAGTGTTATGCGTGAGCAGGGAGTAGGTATTTCAAATAAAGATTTACAAAAAATACCGATCGGCGTTGAACAAATGGCTGGGGCAGACCAGGATGGTGATGCACTATCTGATTTATTTGAAGATGCTATAGGTTTGAATAAAAATAATCGAGATAGTGATGGCGATGGAAACGATGATCGAACAGAAATTTTTTATGGGTATAATCCACTTGGAACAGGTAGACAATCGGTTGATTTAAATTTTACAAAAAGTCAACGTGGGCGAATTCTTCTTCAAGTTGAGGGCAGAGGAGAAGCATGGTATGTTAATTTAAAAGACAACAAACGTTATTTCCTGGGTAGGCCGCATGATGCTTTTTATATGATGCAGAATTTAGGTCTAGGGATTTCTAATCAAGATTTTAATAAACTAAATTAATTTTTTAAATAATACGTTATTTATTTATACTTGTCTTGGAGGAAAGATAATATTACTAAAGCCTTAGAATAGAAGAATAATTTTACAAAGTTTTCACAATTGAGAATTTATTGTTAAAATTTATTATAAGTGAGGTTCTGACTTGGTCCAGTATCCGCAGCCAACCAGGGCTTGACCGATTATGGTTCTAGCTCGAGGACGCCAGCCAACCTGAGCTAGCACGAGGAGGCTAGCCTTAGGAATTTGGCAAAATTTTAGTAATTTACACCCCCTATTGCTTAATTAGTTAGTTTTTGGTATATTAGAGATGTGCTTGCGGGGCGTCAGCCCTATTCGGCTAATTCATAAGCCGAAGGCAGGCATAACAAAGCTACCACCATTTGTGTGGTATTTTTGTTTTTTAATCCTCATTTGGACTACCTTTCATTGTTGTAAAAAATTTCGTATCCCGATATTTATTTGTTGTCCACGCAGGCACAATACTCCAAAAGTGTATCGCACCACCATCTCCTATTTGTCTCAATATAACTTTAATTTTTCTACTCTCAATAATGGCAATTACACCCCAATATCTCACGGGTTTTGTTTTCAGTATTCTTTTCTTGTGGCTTTTAACTTCAAATTCTTTCAAAGTTTCTTCAAATTCTTGATAGGTGGTAGAGAGTTTAATAAGCTTTACAGCAAGGTGAAGAAGTTTAAAGCGTAGCATTTGGGAAGGTCTTTCTCTTTCGGACCGTGAGCTTTTAAAGATTATATGGTTGAAACCCTCTGAATTGAAAGATATAGCTTGATTCAGCACTGGCGAAAATACTTTGCCAATGTTGTTATAAAAGCTCTGGGCATCTTCCTTTAATTTTTCGTAGTTAGACAAATCTTCCATAGGAGTATATTATCATTTATAAGCTTAAAAGCAATTCTAACATCGTCCATTAAGTCCGTATAACCTACAATCTTACCAAGTTTTCACAATTGAGAATTTATTGTTAAAATTAAGGATGAGCGAGGTTCTTACTTCGTCCAGTACTCGCAGCCAACTTGAGCTAGCACGAGGAGCTTATATTATAAATTTTTTATTATTAAATAAAAGTATGAATGAACAAATGAATGAGAGAAATAATTTATCCCCAGAAAATTTAGAAGAGCAAAAATATGCCGCGTTTCAAGCGGCAGAAAATGAAGTTATTCGTATAATGAAAGAAATTAATAATATATTTACAACAACACTAATTCGAGAAGAAGCTGAAAAAATTATTATGGAAAGGTATGCTACGCAGATGGACGAGGCGATGGAAAAATCAAAACAAACTTCTAAGGAATGGTTTAATGCTATCGAAGAGGCTCACAAGAAGGAATAGGAGTAATTAAAAACGTTCTAACATCATTGAGTAGCTTCACCTGTCTAGAAATACAAACTAAATATATGATACAACCTTGGAAAAAAATCAAAGATGAACCCTACAAAGCGGGCTATCGTAAAATGGTAAAAAGAACTTTTGAAATGCCTAATGGAAAACTGTCTGATTTCGATTTGATCTCAGGAGGAAATGTTGTTTGTATTTTATCTCTGACTAAAGAAAATAAAGTTATACTAGCTAGAGAATTTCGACCAGCTCAAGAAAGATTGTTATTAGAATTACCTGGTGGGGCGGTAGATGAAGGAGAGGAGCCAGAAGAAGCTGCAAAACGAGAGTTATTAGAAGAAACTGGTTATATAGGAGAATTTCAATTTATTGGCACGAGTCTTCAGTCAGCCTATAATATTTTAACCAGATATAACTTTGTTGCCTTAAACTGTGAGAAAATTCAAGAACCAACAAATTTTGAATGTGAAGAATCTGAACCATATGAAATGACGTTAGAAGAATTTCGAGCTCATCTTCAGAGTGGTGATTTAACAGATGTGACAACTGGTTATTTAGGATTGGATTATTTAAAGCTATTATAAATATGAAAACCGCCATCATTATCCACGGTTATAACGATAAGTCAGAGTATCTGGATCAAAGTCGCCCAGCCGCTTCAAATGATCACTGGTACCCCTGGCTTCAACGACAATTACTATTACAAGGGATTGAAGCACAAACTCCAGAAATGCCAGGCTTCTTTGAACCTACCTATGAAAAATGGAAGGAAATGCTTGATCGGTTTAATCCGGATGAGGAAACTATTTTAGTTGGACATAGTTGTGGCGGAGGATTTTTGGTCCGTTGGTTAAGTGAGAATAAAAAGAAAGTGGGGAAAGTAGTACTTGTTGCACCCTGGTTAGATCCAGAGAAGGTAATTGATCCTAGCTTTTTTACATTTGATATCGATCCTGATATTTCATCACGCACAGCGGGGATGACGATAATATATTCAACTGATGATTATCCAGATGTACTGGCCAGTGTTGATATACTGAAATCAAAATTAAAGAATGTTGAGTTTAAGGAATATACAGACAAGGGGCATTTTGTCTTGGGAAGTCTTAAGACAGAGAAGTTTCCTGAGCTTCTCTCAGTGTTAATGGACTGATATATTTAGATGCCTAGAAATACGAACTAAATAATTTAATTAAAAAATTTATGATTTCGATTGTTTTTGAGCCTCATGGTACAACTATTGATAACGAAGCTCACCGTGCGTCGGGCCATAATGATGTTGAACTTTCGCCTCTCGGTATCCAACAATCAAAGGAAATGGGTGAGCGATATAAAGACGATCATTTCGATGCAATATTTTGCTCAGATCTTCAGCGTGCATACAAAAGCGCCGAAATAGGATTCAGAGACAAATGGCCGATCATTAAAGATGCGCGGCTCCGAGAATGCGATTACGGAGATTTTACCCAGCATCCGAGCTCAGAAGTTGATGTTCAAAAACCTTTGAGAATTTCAGAACCATTTCCACATGGCGAAAGCTACGAGCAAGCGTCTGAACGTATGAAAAGTTTTCTTCAGGATATTAAAAAGAATTACGATGGAAAAAAAATTATGATAATTGGTCATAGGGCTACACAATACGGGCTGGAATATTGGATTAATAAAGTACCATTAGAAAAAATTATTATAACTCCTTGGAAATGGCAACCAGGATGGATGTACCAATTGGATTCAATATAGAGGAACTAGGTATATGATTATTGACCCGTCTGAGATCAGAACCAAAATTGTAGACAAAATAGAATCAGAAGTATAGTATTTAAAGGCATTTAGTATACTAGTGAGATTCCAGGATCAACAGCAGTCAAGTTTTAGTATCGAACGTGAACCAGCCGTGGTTGTTTTTAAATCTATTATGAAAAATTTTTCAAAAGACATTTTAATAGTTGATTTTGAAGTCACTGGGTTTAACATTGATGTTGATGAACCAATTCAAATCGGAGTTATAGTTCTTGATAAGAATACTTTGGAAGAAAAGACAAGCTATGCTTCGTGGATTAAACCGTCACAAGAAATCTCACCCCAACTCGCTGGATTAAAATGGGCGAATATTAGTGGTGACGATATTAAAAAGATAAAAGAAGCCAAGTCATTGTATAGTGTTGCAATTGAAACTATTAAGATTCTTCCAGAGGAATATATATTTTGTGCTTGGAATGCTAGTTTTGATTTTTATTTTTGGAGAAAACTTTTACAGAGTGTGAATAAGGACATACACACGGCAAAAATTTTAGATTTATGGACATTGGCATATATTAATTTACATCATGATGATGAGTATAAAGGAGATTATAAATCAGAATCGGTTTTCCAGTATTTTGGAGCAGCCCCTCGATTAAAACACGATGGTCTAGAAGATTGTAGAATTGAAGCCATGGTTTTCAAAAAATTGATTGCCCGTTACTAAAGTACCGAACCAGACATCGCAGCCAACCTGAGTTAACATGAGATGCGTGATACAATATTTATATGATTTCAGAACAACTAACCCAGAAAGTTAGACAAAATAATGGAAAGTTTGGTCCTCCTCATGCAGTATTGAATATTTCAAAGGTGGGACTAAGATATTTTCGTATTTTTATCCAAGCTTCACCTAAATCAAAGGAAATACTTCTTGAGTATTTTACACGACATCCAAACATTGGATGGGTATTTTCTGCGGAAGGATGGTTTAATATTGGAATTGGAGTGTGGGCGCAATCGAATAGAGAAATTAATGAAATTAGCACCGGAATAAGAAAAAAACTTCAATCAAAAGATACTATCGTTTACCAGTCTGAGCTTACAAGTTTATATGGATTTGGTAATCGTCCCATTTACAAAACACAGAAAGCAATGACAATTGTAGATTCCGTGCACCATCCCAGTAAGCTATCTTTACTTGAAATAGATTATCTTAAAATTTTGACTTTAGACAGCTCTATTTCTCTAAGATTGATGTCAGATCTTTTAGGACTTAAACCAAAGAATCTTTTAAAAATAAAGCAAAAACTTGAAAACCAAGAGATTATTGTTGGGTATCAAGAAAGAATTAACTATAGAGGTTTTTACTATAAAGTTTTTATAGATTCGCATAGTAGGAAAAACGAAGAATCCCTAGAAAATTTGCTAGAAAAATTGTGGAAAGATACAAATTGTATTTATGTTGAGCGTGCCAATGGTAAATATGATCTTGAGTTTGAGGTTATTTTGAATAGTAAATCTGAAATTAAAAGATATGTTACTGATTTTGAAAAATATCAAATAGCCGTGCTAACAAAAAATTTACACACTAATTTATACCCGCTTAATAAAGTTTCGAATTTAATGCAAATAAGCGATACTCTTGAAAAAGAAAAAGGAGCTGTGTATGATTTTAGAAATTCAAAATTGTGGTATCTGAATTATGAAGGAGCTGATGCTTATCTTAGTATTTATGAGAATAAAAAATACTTTGAAGCAATGGAAGAAAGTGAGCTAGACTTGTTTAGGGACGTTATAGCATATATTAAAAAAGCGAATAATAGCCTTTTTTCATTTATTGATATTGGAAGTGGTAATGGTTTAAAGGGCAGGCTATTCATTAAGCAGATGGGAGAAAATAGTTTTAAAGCTTACTATGCGGTTGATATTCAGCCTATTGAGCTGGCAGTTGCTTTAAATAGTCATGCCAAAGGGAAATATGCGAAGCATTCTATCTTGCTAGATATAGAAAATCTTAGCTCGCATTTTCCACTGAAGTTAGTACCTGGCGAAAAGCAAATATACGGTTTTTTAGGAGGAACATATGGAAATTTTAAGAACAAGATTATTAACGCTTATCTTAAACCAATAATAAATAATTCTTCCGTAATATTCATGGTGACTATGCCTATTATTAATGAAGATAAATCTGAAGAGGAGATTATTGATTCATATGCTAATCTTAAGTTTGAAGATATCGCTTTCGGACCATTATTGCAACTTGGATTTTCAAAAAGGAATTTCCAACGCAATAAAAAATATTCAAAATTATATGTCCATATTAATTTTGAGAAAAAACGACTAATTTCTTCGTTTATTCTAGCTGATGATGTCGTCCGTATGGACCGTAAGTTTAAAAAAGGAAGCATCTTTAAGATGACCTCTTCATGGAAGCCAAGTCTTCTTGAATTTAAAAGAGCACTTGAGTCAGACTTTTGTATTGATAAAATATTTAATAATGATTCAATGTGTATAGCATTGATTAAAGGCAAGAATGAATAGTTTGACTGATTATTTTTCTAACTCAGAACGGTCAGCAAATAAAATGCAAAACGAAGAAATAAATTCCCTTGCAAAAATTATCTGGGAATATCATCACATGAATTATCAGTTGGAAAAAGCTGATTGTATTTTTGTATTAGGCAGTCAAGACACCAGAGTCGCTGAATATGCGGCAGACTTATTTTTGCAAGGATATGCTCCATATATTCTTTTCTCCGGTGGTGCAGGTAAATTTACTAAAGATATTTTTAAAAAATCAGAAGCAGAAGTTTTTGCTGACATAGCTTTAAAGAAAGCGGTGCCCAAGGAAAAAATTATTATTGAAAACAAGTCAACGAACACCGGTGATAATATTCGTTTTAGTAAGGTTCTTTTGCAGGAATTACACTTTTATTTTAACAATTTTATTTTAGTTCAAAAACCGTATATGGAGCGCCGCACGTATGCCGCTTTTAAAAAGCTTTGGCCCGAAAAAAGTTTTATTGTAACCTCACCTCAAATTTCTTTTGAAAATTACCCAACAGAAGAGATTTCGAAGGAACGGATGATTAATATTATGGTAGGTGATTTACAGCGTATCAAAGAATATCCTGCGTTAGGATATCAAATTACCCAGGATATTCCAGAAAGTGTATGGCAGGCTTATGAGAAGTTAGTTGGCGCTGGTTTTACAGAATGCCTTGTAAAGGATCAAGAAAAAGTGCTGTACAACGAAAAATTAGGTAATGAATGGATAGAGTGGGTTGAAAAAGATAATTCAAAAGGAAGTCGGGAACAAGAAATTTTTCCTCTTATAAAAAAATGGCTTTCTGATGTAAAGCCAGAGAATCTTTTAGACATAGGATGTGGGCAGGGAGTTTGCTCAACAATAATTGATGAAACAATTTCATACGTTGGCGTTGATCCTTCATCGGTACTTATTGAACGGGCACAAAAATTATATAACTCAAGTAATAGAAAATTTATAGTAGGAGATGCTCTTGCCTTGCCTATAGAAAATAAGGCATTCAAGGCGGAAATGTCGATTTGGGTATGGTCGCATTTACAGGATTTAGAGACAGCCTCAAAAGAAATGTTTCGCACCTTACTACCTGGAGGAACATTTTTAATTATTACCGCAAATCCAGATACTTATGAGGAGCG
Source organism: bacterium (assembly GCA_035438725.1). GTDB lineage: Bacteria > Patescibacteriota > Patescibacteriia > Patescibacteriales > Patescibacteriaceae > Patescibacterium. Next base: position 31,256 of record DAORIW010000005.1, read on the forward strand.
TAAAACTTTTTATAAATTGTATGAGGAAAATAATGGATTATTAGTAGGTACCTTTGACTTAGGTGAAGGCAATCAACTTACTGATAGTACTCTATATCTTCACAGCAAAGAATATATTAAAGAATCAATTAAAAGTTCTGGCCTTGTGATAGATTCGTTTGATAAACTGGGACAACTTCAAGATTATCCAAAGGGCTTGTATATTGCCATTCAGGGTCACAGAACTGAATAAAATTTCGACATTACTACAATTGAACCTAGGGTTATATATTAAAGTAGAGGATAATTAATCCTTTACTTTCATGTCCTTTTAAAAGATTTGCTAAGCTTAGTTACTAACTGGCATATTTTATTAAAGTTACAGTAGAGTGTAACTTTATATACTGATTCCGTATCACTTTTTAAAGGTGCTCGAGACGCGTCGATTCTGCTATAATGAAATCACTTAGAAAATCCAACCAGGGCTTGACCGATTACGGTTTTAGCTCGAGGAGGCCAGTCAACCTGAGCTAGCATGAGGATCTTATAAATTGAGGATATTCAGAAAGCAAAACCATATGGCAAACGTAATTATAGTAAATGAAAACGATGAAATCATTGGTTCAAAAGCGCGTAACGATCGAAATCAAAAAGATATTATCAGAGTTGCAGGTTTAATTGTATATAATTCACAAAACGAAGTCCTAGTTGCTCAGCGTTCTCTAAACAAGGTAAACGATCCTGGCAAGTGGGGGCCATCAGTTGCCGGAACAGTCGAAGAGGGGGAGACTTACGTTTCTAATATAATTAAAGAGGCTAAAGAGGAAATTGGATTAATAATTGATGAGCAGGAACTAAGAATTGAGCAACATTCATACCAAGAAACAAATCATAGATATTTCTCAACTTTGTTTTCGGTTGTAGTGGATAAATCAATTTCTAATTTTGTTATTCAAAAAGAGGAGGTAAGGGAAATTAGCTGGATCCCAATTCAACGGCTTATAAAATGGTTTGAAACTAGTCCTCGTGATTTTATACCCACTTTTTCCAAAACAATTGATATCTTAAAGGCGAGGTAGGGAATTATAATTTCTGTACGAGAAATACCATTTTGAGATTTATTTTTGAGAGGTCTGGTTAGGTACTACTAGTTCACTTATAAATATATATACTTGGTCATGAACCGAGATGCTCAGTATAATATGAAAATAATAAAAAAATCGCATAAAACTTTAGTCCGTGAAGATGCTCATGGCGGCAGTGGTGGACGAAAATTGTTGTTAGCAGACAATGAGATAAAAAATGTGCAAGGTATGACCTATGGATTCCTGCCGGCAAGTGCTAAATTTGCGTGGCATATGCACGAAAAAATGAATGAAGTAATGCTTGTTCTAAAAGGTCAAGGAACCGTGCGAGATGAAGATGGTGTATATTCTTACTCAGCAGGAGACGTATTCGTGTTTCCAGAAGGTGTTTTTCATGAAATTGAAAATATATCTAATGAGGAGCATGAATATATCTTTGTACGAATTTACGAATATAATAAAAAAGAAATTAGATTACTATGAAAATATTATTAGCTTCAATTGAGAAGTTTTTAATTAAGGAGGGGTATAGTCACTTAGGCATACCTAGAGATAAACTTCGTATTGGTAGAGTAACTACTGCTATTAAAGGCTCGCAAGATGGAAGCTTTAAGACGTATATGGAAGAGTATAAACAGGACATGATAAAAGAAGGTATTTATTTTGAGGAAATAGATATTAAAGATAAATCGACCGAGGAAATATATACATTTTTTGAAGATAAAAATGTAATCCAGGTTGAAGGAGGAAGCCCTTTCTATTTACTTAAATACGCCCGTGCAGTAGGTTTTGACAACATAGTAAAGAATTTATTGGATAAGGGATTGGTGTATGTAGGTTGCAGTACTGGCTCGTACTTAATGTCCCCCAGTTTTGTGCTAGCGATTATGAAAAAAGGTAGAAACTTGTATGGTATTACAGACTTTTCCGCTTATGGATATGTCTCGTATTTAGTGCGTCCACATTATAAAAATACAATGGATGACGATTTGAGAGAAATGATGAAAAAGATAGGGAATAGAATTCGTTTAATCACTAATGAACAAGCTATTCTTATAGAAGACGGTAAAGAAACTTTCATTGGTGGGCCAGAGATTATGTTGCATTAGCTTCAAGTAAATATAAACTAGAACCCCTTGTAATTCTTTTATACAATCGGTTCTATCTTGATGGGGCCAGCCAAGTCGTGTTAGCACGAGGAGCTTCAAAAGACCGACTAAAATCGGTCTTTTGATTTATAATCTTAAAAGGTATAATTAGCTCAATATGAAAGACATAACCTTTATTACGGGAAATCAATACAAGGCAGACTATCTGGCTAAATATCTAGGTCTTCCTGTTAAGCATGTAAAGCTCGATTTGGATGAAATCCAATCCTTGGATCTCAAGGAAATTGTTGAACATAAAGTTCGACAGGCTTTTGATAAGCTCAAGATGCCTGTTATCGTCGAGGACGTATCTTTGGAGTTTGAAGCCCTCGGTTCATTACCTGGGCCGTTCATCAAATTTTTTGTGGAGAATGTTCCTTTCGAGATTATCTGTAATATGGTGAACGGGCAATCGAGGAAAGCGACCGCACGCTGCGTCTTCGGTTATTATGACGGAGAACACTTAGAATTATTCGAAGGCAAACTGAATGGCGAGATTGCCCTAGCGCCGGCTGGTGAAAATGGATTTGGCTGGGATAGGGTATTTATACCCGAAGGATATTCCGTAACTCGTGCTGAGCTTAATGAAGAAGATAATAAAAAGACTTATACTCAGATCAAGCCCTTCCAAAAAATTAAAGATTTTTTAACCTCACGAGGTGCCTAGATATAATAAAACACGGCTTTAACCGTGTTTTATTGAATCAGATTCATTTCATCACGAAGTCGTTCAGTTTCTTTAATGGTAAAGATATTTAGCCAGTCGATACCGATATCAAAGTTATCCTGATGGCATTGCTCATAAAGCGTTTGAATCTCTGTCTGAAGAGATTGAATATTTCTTTGGCGAGTTTGCGGTTTATTATTATCCACAATCTCGTAGCCCTGTGAGGCCAAAACATCAAGTGAAAGATTTCTAATTTTTGAAATAGTGATAGACTCTACTGTGGAGGTGACAATATCTAGGCAAATTTTCAAGACATCTCCCTTAATAGTATTTTTGTTGTCATTTGATAGTAATTCGGTGAGTCTCGCGGCGTACTTTTTAATATCTATTTTCTCGAACCGTTTCGTTTTTTGAGAAAGCTCCGCTACTAGTCCATGTATTTCCTCTGACGGTCTGATCACAGCTTCGATATTGTCCGATGGTAGAGTCACTACATCACGTTCTTCTTTTCTTAGCTTTTCTAAGTCATGTCGAATACTTTTGGGTTTGTACAAGGCAAGCTGCTTACGGCCCGAAGCATACTTCAATGGAAATCCCGTAACACGATGCTCACTAACTACTGCATCGGTGAATAGGCCATAGTCAATTTTCAGTCCGTCTGGTTTTCTAAAGACAAAGATTCGACCTTCTGTATCTTCGTTGGTAGCGGTCCGACTTTCGCTGAACTGTAGTTTTTTACCTGTGGCCCACGCCACGGAATGGGCGAGATCGGTTGACAGAGTTGCTCGTCCCTCTGGAATACGCAAGCCACCCTCTTCGATGCCTCGAACATCTATCATTGAGGGTGTGCCGTGTAAAAAGTAACGAAGCTGCTCTAAAGTTTCGTCTCCCTCTGATGAGAGCAATTTTCTTTCCAGTTGAATTTCTTCAGAGATTGGGAATTCTCTCCTCTTTGGACTATTTTCTTTATCGATCATTCTTTTTCTTTTTAGGGTTTTTATACTTCAATATATAGTAACTTTTTTAATTCTTTTTGCCAATGTCTAGTTTTTTAAGGTTAATATTCGAGATTCGTCGAATTTGCTATAATGAAAACACTCAAAAAAGCTAAGCAGGCTTGACTGAATCCAGTTCTAGCTCGAAGGGTCAGTCAATTAAAGCTATTTTGAGGAGCTTAACTATTTATAAGCTAAGTATAGGATATTAAGAAAATAGTATGGATAGACTGAAGGTAAAAGTTGCTGTTTATATTATTTTAATTAAGGAGAATAGAATTCTTCTCTCTCGTCGTTTTAATACCGGATGGCAAGATGGAAATTATGGATTACCTGCTGGTCATGTAGAGTCTGATGAAAAAGTCATTGATGCTCTCTTGCGTGAAGCGACGGAAGAAGTAGGGGTTAAACTGAACGGAGAAAGTATAATTTTTGTTCATTGTATGTATAGAAAAAATTCTTATACTGACTTTTATTTCTTAGCAAAAAATTGGACAGGAAACCCTACGAATATGGAACCAGATAAATGTGACGATCTCCAATGGTTTTCATTAGAATCATTGCCTAATAACATGATACCTTCGGTCAAATCAGCTATTTTAAATTCTCAAAATGGTGTATTATTTTCTGATTTTGAATCAGAAGAATAATACCTATGCGTGCTCAAGATGCGTCGTTATGATAAAATAAAAGAATTATAAAAAAATTTTGCAGTACATGAAGGATTGCGGTTCTATTATAAATGCTATGCCACAGATCAAAATCGGAAAAATTAAAACTCAGATTGCAGAGAAGCGAGGTTGGCTTGTTGGTCAGTTTATGGATGAGTCTGAGTTTAAAGATCAGAATATTGAGATTTACTACAAAACATTTTCAGTAGGAGATACAAGTGACAAGTTACATTATCATCCACAAGGTAAAGAATATATGATTGTGCTTGCTGGTAAAGCAAGATTTCGGATTGGCGATGAAGTGCTATCACTTGAAGAGGGAGATTACATCGCTATACCTAATGGTATTCCAGATCAAATAGTCGAAGTACTAGAAAAATTTACAGTAATAGGTGTCCGTAATCCAAGTGTTCCAAATAATAAAGTTTTTATAGAAGAATAAGCTGCTCAGGGAGCGTCGTTATGATAAAATACAAGTACTAAGAAAAGCCTTGATAATAAGTATTAGGATTTTAGAAAATTATGAATTTTGAACAACAAAAACAAAATTTTGAAGTAAAGAAAAAGCAAGAGGAAAGAGATGCTTTGAGTCGTCCAGAACGAGCAAAAAATATTATTAACTTTTTGACCAGAATAAAAGCCTATGAATTTTTCCATGGATTAGACTCAGTTGAAAATAAAAATAATAATTTTGATAAGTTTAAATCCTTTATTACTAAGATCAACGGAATAGCTCGAGATATCCCAATAAAAAAGAGGAACTTTGACGGTAAAAGTGTTGTAATTACAGGTGGTCTTCTTAATGAAACTGTATTGCCACCACAGTATGAAGATAAAGAAGAGTTATTAAAATTTGCTTTTGAGTCTGCAGAAGAGCTTAATAATGTCGATAAGGCGTATCTGATGTCGGTCGTTATTAATTCATTACACATGTTTAATGATGGAAATGGACGGGTTAGCCGAATTATTTACTTATTACTTACAGCAGAAAGCAAAGAATCATTTGATCAGGATTTAGAAAAAGCACTGGGCGCTGATGGTCGCTATGATGCCTATGATATTAATCCACGTTTAATTGACTTTGAAGTTGAATCAGAGGTTTTGAAACATCACGGTTGGTCGTTTGAATATAATGAAACAGGTCACCGTCATATTTTTCACGATACCTTAAAGGGGGGTATTGCATCAGCAGAGTATGGCAAAGTGGATTACACGACAAAATCAGGCGAATATATTAAGAAGTATCATAATCTTGCTGGCTCGGACACAGAGTATATACTGACGGCGACACTCGAAGCGTTATCAGAGAAAAAGTACGAGGCTATTTTATTGAATAAAAAATTGATTTCTCCTGTAAAAATGCAAGAGTTGAGTGAAGATGAATGGATGAAAATATTTAGTAACTATCGCAATCTGAAAAAAGAACATGTAAAAATTCTAATTGATATTTTTAAAAACCCTACGATTTATCGAAATCCTAAAAACCAAGAGGAAGCTTTAAAAGATTTTTTTATTAGACGAGTTAAAGAGGAATATCGAACAGTTAACAAATAAAAAGTTCTCAAAATAGGGTTTACTGAAAGCTGAATGACATGACCGGTAATATAAAAGCTCAACTTTTTGGTTGAGCTTTTTATCCTTTTCTGTTTTTTTTAACTTCAATTCTTAGTTTACCAAAAATTGAAATACGTTCATAACCCCTTCTGACCCATACCATACATCATCTCTATTGGAATGGTGGAATAATTTCGCGTCTTTACTTAGCGATGGGGCGGTAATAATCTTTTGATCGGTGATAACTCTGATCAAAAACTTTTTGAGATTTTCAGGATAGTACAGCGAAGGCTTATCGCTCGAAGCGAGCTGATTGATTTCTATCCAGTCTTCATTCCATATTTCACGCAACCAAAGCCGAATTGTATTGGCGACTACCGGATCGAAAACATTATTATTTCCGTTAGCTAACGAATAATCGTCCTTGACCCAGACTCCAACTCCCTGACTAGTAATATTCTTTTTCATTAGATCAAGCAGAGGAAGTAATTGCCGCTTACTTAAGCGTCCTGCTTTATAACAAAGAAGAGTCGCCATACATGTATCTTCCCAGTCGGGTGGGTAGAAAGCATTGAAGTGCGATACGAGCAAGCCACTAACGTGGTCAACATACAGTTTGGACATTAGAAAGTCCGTTCCTGCCGTGATGATTGAATCAAGTAAATTATTACTGTCTGTTCTTGATTCGCGGTATAGTCTTAGCAGAAATATCGAGAGATATGTTGGAGTGATTACTTCTACTTGTTTACTCCAACCCTCTGAGATATTAATGACACAGGCTTTTATCTGTCCGTTATCGTTTTGTTCTTTTTTTATTTCTTTTAGTAGGTCCATCTTATTTTATGATTTATTTAATTTTTTATGATCGTAATAGTCTAATTTACTACTATTAAGCCCTCGTGTCAAGGCTATTGATGGGGGTATTCCTGGGAAAATGGGTATTAGGAATTATTCTGCTCACAGTTCAAAGTTGATTTTGGTGATCCAAATAGGTTTATCATCTGTCTTGAAATGCCACCGGTGCAATTTGCACTTCAAGCAGTGGCAAGCTACAATCTAGCTAACAAGGATTTTGTCTAAAAACGGGGTCCACTTCAGTGAGTATCCTTTACTTTTCAAATGGGACATCGTTAAATTACGAACTAATGGTAAAGTTAAGATATGAATTTCATAAGAGAATTTTCTGGTTTATCAAAAAAAGATGCTGAGATTGCCGGTGGTAAAGGAGCATCCCTTGGTGAGATGCTGAACGCTGGTATTCCGGTTCCAGACGGTTTTGTAGTTCTTTCAACTACCTTTGATGATTTTATAGAGCAAGCAGATTTAACTTCTGACATAGAAGCTATCCTAGAGAGTGTGGATCATAAGGCGATACATACCGTTGATGAAGCTTCAGAAAAAATTCAACTCTTGATCAAAGAGACGGTAATGCCCAAACCCATTGCCGCTGAAGTTTTGTCTTCCTTTAAAGAACTACAAAGTCCCTTTGTTGCAGTTCGCTCCTCAGCTACGGCTGAAGACGGCGCTGATCATGCCTGGGCAGGACAACTTGATAGTTATCTTAACACTACTGAAGCTACACTCCTTACTCGCGTGCAAGAATGCTGGGCATCATTATTTACCCCTCGAGCAATTTTCTATCGTTTTGAAAAAGGCTTGCATGATACTCATATTTCCGTAGCAGTAGTGGTTCAAAAAATGGTTAACAGTGAAGTCTCAGGTATCGCTTTTTCAGTTCATCCGGTTACCGAAGATAGAAATCAATTAATTATTGAAGCGGGCTTTGGTTTAGGTGAGGCCATTGTGTCAGGCTCTATTACCCCTGATAGTTACGTAATTGAGAAAGAGCCTAGAAAAATTTTAGATATTAATGTTTCGACACAGGAGAGAAAATTAATACGAAAAGAAAAGGGTGGAAATGAGTGGGTAACTATTCTTGAACCCGAAGCTTCTTCACAAGTTTTAACCGAGAAGCAAATTACTGAATTAGCTCAGATTATTATTGGAATTGAAAATCATTATGGTTTTCCTTGCGACATTGAATGGGCATATGAAACAGGAAAGTTTTATATTGTTCAGAGTAGACCAATTACTACTCTTTCTAATATCCCAGTATCGAAAATCGTTTCTTACAAGAAAGGGGACTATGTACTTACTTTCTGGGCAAAAGGAGTTAGCCCGCTAGTAACTGATATATCCCGAGAAGGATATGTTGAGCTAGAGGTATTATACATTATTGATAACGGGATATTTAAACAGTACTTCCCTAAAAAAGCCTATGAACGAGCTCTAGATGAGGGATTAGAGTTTTATAAGAACGTACGCTCAGTAGAAGGTTATCAGCAAGCATTAAATGACCATATTAAAAGTTTTGAAGATTTCTTTTTATTGAACATCAAAGACAAACAAACTATTTCGGAAAAGGATGTAGCAGAGTTTTTTAAATATGCAGTACGTCTTTCTAAAGAATACCTGAAAATGGGTTTTGAATATACTGACAAGGCTTTTGCTCATCAGGATGAAAATGAAGTTCTTAAAAAGAACTTAACGATAGTTTCAAAATATAAAGATGAAGTTAGAGAGTTTGTTAATAGAGTATTTTTCAATAGTGAAGAATTCTTACTGAGTCTTCTTAAAATTTTATCAGTTCAATTTTCTTTACCACTTTCCACACTTGAAAACTTAACTCAACAAGAATTATTAGGTTTGTTTAATGGTAATCAGTATAATAGTGATAAACTTCAAAACAGAAGAAAAGCATTTGTTTGTATTTACGATAATTTGAGTCCTATTGAAGGCCCTGAGGCGGTATTGATTGTTAATCAGTTTACCGAAAAAGTTTCTAATACTGATGAGATTAAAGGACAGACAGCAAGTAGAGGTAAAATTTCCGGAAAGGTAAAAATTATTCCGGTAGATTATAGTGATTTTACTAGAATAAATAATGAAATTGAAAAAATGGATCAAGGTGATATTTTAGTTGCAGAAACTACAGCTCCAGAACTTATTGTAGCTTGTAAAAAAGCTGGGGCAATAATTACTGATATGGGTGGTCTTATGTCACATGCTGCCATAGTGAGCCGTGAGTTTGGTATTCCTTGTATTGTAGGAACGGGAAATGCCAGTAAGATTTTAAAAGATGGAGATGTAGTTGAGGTTGATGCGGATAATGGAATAGTACGTATTTTATTAGAAGATTCAGAAAACGATAATAATAACCTTTCGTGGCACTCAATAAGTAGTCGAGGGCGAAATCATGCCGTTTTTATTATTGATTCTGTGATACATGCCATAATTCAAAGATATGACAAAGAAATTTATAATTTTGACTTGAATTTTCATGAATATAGACAAATAGATAAAAAGCGTGAGATTTCAGAGAAAGATTATCAGGAAGTTATTTTAAAATTATCTGAACTTGCAAAAAATAACCCTCAAATTTTAGTTAATATTCCTACTACCACTTTATCTTTTATTAAATCATTGGAAAAGAAAATAAAGCAATGGGAGAAGCAAGAAGTATGGAAAGAGGAATCTTCATGGCCGATCATTCTTAATGATTTTTTTATTTTACTTTCAAAAATTTGGTCAGGTGCTCCCGGCTATTCATATATCTTTTTAGGAGAAAAAATTGCTCCTTTATTTGTTCAGGAAGTTACGAAAGAAAATCCAGACGTATCCGCCGAAGAAGCTATGTTATTACTGCAACCCAAAGAAATCACGGAAATGTCTAAATTAGTACAAGAACTAGAAAAACTAGCTAAAATGCCTCAGGATAAAATGTCTGATAAAAAAATAAGCATACTTGTACAAAAATATGGTTATTTAGGCAGATATTATTTTTGGGGCAATAGCTATGATCAAAAAACAAACAACAAAACACCAAACCCAAAAACAACCACAAA